>DATDFP010000127.1:0-2113 GCA_036522535.1 Gemmatimonadales bacterium | reverse complement strand
CCCGCGAGCGGGGAGGGGGCCGGGGCCTCCGGCGCGCCGGCCTCCGTCGGCGCCCCGGCCGTCCCGAGCAACCTGGTCGAGATCAAGTCTCCCATGGTAGGGACGTTCTACACCGCTCCCGAGCCGGGTGCGGAGCCTTACGTGAAGGTGGGGAGCCGCGTCTCGCCGGGGCAGGTGGTGTGCATCATCGAAGCCATGAAGATCATGAACGAAATCGAGTCCGAGGTCTCAGGGTTGATTCGCGAGTCGTTGGTGGAGAACGCCCAACCCGTCGAGTTCGGCCAGCCTCTCTTCCGGGTGGATCCCCATGCCTGAAGCTCCGCAGACCGGTCCGCTGTTCAATTTCAAGCACGCCATCACCCAGATGGTCCAGCGCGGCGCCTCCGACCTGCTGCTCAAGGTGGGGCGGCCCGCGACCGTCCGGGTGAACGGTGAGCTTGTGGGGCTGGATATGGCGCCGCTCAAGCCCGAGGAACTGAAGTCGCTCGCCGAGCAGATCATGACGCCGCGCCAGGTGAAGGAGTTCGCCGAGCACAAGGAGGCGGACTTCGCGATCGGCGTGCCGGGGGTGGGCCGGTTTCGGACGAATGTGTACCAGCAGCGCGGCACGGTGGCGTTCGCGTTCCGCTCGATCCCCTACGAGGTGAAGTCGATCCGCGAGCTCAATCTGCCACCGGTGCTCGAGGAAATCTCGCTCCGGCCGCGCGGCCTGGTGCTCGTCACGGGCGTCACGGGTTCCGGGAAATCGACGGCGCTGGCCGCGATGATCAACCACATCAACGTGAACCGGCGGGTCAACATCATCACGATCGAGGACCCGATCGAGTTCTTGCACCGGGACAACCTGTCGAACATTTCGCAGCGCGAGGTCGGGAACGACACGTTGTCCTTTAACGCCGCGCTGCGGCACGTCCTCCGCCAGGCGCCGGACGTGATTCTGATCGGCGAGGTGCGCGACCTGGAGACGCTCGACACCTCGCTGAAGGCCGCCGACACCGGCCACCTGGTGTTCTCGACGCTCCATACCACGGACGCGACGCAGACCATCAACCGTGTCATCTCGTTTTTCCCGCCGCACCAGCACGACGAGGTCCGGCACCTGCTCTCGACTGCGCTCCACGCGGTGGTGTCGCTGCGGCTCGTTCCCCGTAAGGACGGGCGGGGCCGGGTGCCCGCGGCCGAGGTGCTGATCAACACCGCGGCGGTGCAGGACAACATCCGCGACGTGAGCAAGCAACTCGTCATCCCGACGCTCATCGCGCAGGGCTCGGTGCAGTACGGGATGCAGAGCTTCGACCAGTCCCTGTTCTACTGGTTCCAGCAGGGCGTCATCAGCTACGAGAGCGCCATCTTCTTCGCCACCAATCCGAGCGAATTCGCGCTGAAGGTGTCGGGCGTCGATTCCGGGGAGAGTCGGGCGTTCGGTGGCACGACGACTGCGGCCCACCTGCCGGGCGACATCGAGCCCTGATGTTCAAGCGGGTGCTGGTCGCGAACCGCGGGGAGATCGCCCTGCGGGTCATCCGCGCGTGCAAGGAGCTCGGCATCGAGACGGTGGCCGTCTACTCGGAGGCGGACCGCGAGTGTCTCCACACGCGCTTCGCCGACGATGATGTGTGCATCGGGCGTGCGCCTTCCCGCGACAGC
Source organism: Gemmatimonadales bacterium (assembly GCA_036522535.1). GTDB lineage: Bacteria > Gemmatimonadota > Gemmatimonadetes > Gemmatimonadales > GWC2-71-9 > AG12. The sequence goes on along the minus strand of DATDFP010000127.1, from coordinate 466 downwards.
TACCTGAACATCCCGCGCATCATTGCGGCGGCGGAAATCACGGGCGCCGACGCGATCCATCCGGGCTACGGGTTCCTCGCCGAGAACGCGGAGTTTGCCGACATCGTGAAGGCCTCGAACATCACCTTCATCGGCCCGACCGGCGAGCAGATCCGCCAGATGGGCGACAAGGCCGCGGCGCGCAACCTGGCGCAGAAGCTCACCGTGCCGACCGTGCCGGGATCGCCGGGCCCCGTGGAGGACGTCGACGAGGGGCTGAAGATCGCCGACCGGATCGGATTCCCGGTCATCATCAAGGCCACCGCGGGGGGTGGTGGGAAGGGGATGCGCGTCGCCGGGGACGGGGAAGAGTTCTCTCAGGCATTCCCGCTTGCGAAGCAGGAGGCGCTGGCGGCGTTCGGCTCGGACGAGGTGTACATCGAGAAATACCTCGAGCGGCCGCGGCACGTCGAAATCCAGATCATGG
>DATDFP010000126.1:0-3292 GCA_036522535.1 Gemmatimonadales bacterium | reverse complement strand
GCTCGGCGAGCCAGCGGGCCAGGTCGCTCGGGTCGTGGCCGCGCGCGCGCGCGCCGGTCCACGTCGCGGCGAGCGCGAGCTCGAGGGACGCAATGCCTCCCCACGCCCGCGCAAAGTCCCCTGCGTCGAGGCATTTCAGGGCGGGCGGCGCCGGGGAGTGGTCGCTCGCCACGAGATCGATGGTCGCGTCACCGAGGCCGCGCCACAAGCGCTCACGGTTTTCCCGCTCCCGGATCGGCGGGGCGCACTTGAAGGTGGTGGCGCCGTCGGGGATGTCCTCCGCGGCGAACGTGAGGTAGTGCGGGCACGTCTCGAGCGTGAGCGGCAGACCCTCGCGCCGCGCATCTCGTACTCGGTCGAGCGCGTCCGCGGCCGAGAGATGCACGATGTGAACACGGCATCCGGTCTCGCGGCAGAGCCGGATGATCAGGTCGATCGCCTCGAGCTCCGCCGCGACCGGCCTGGAGGCGAGGTAGGAAGCGTAGCGCCGCGGGTGGCCCGCGGCGGCGATCGGGCCCGGGAGCTCGGCGTGCACGAGCAGCGGGAGCCCCAGCTCCGCAAGTCGCGTCATCGCCGGGCGCAGGTCCACCTCCGAAACGGAGGGAAACTCCGCGATCCCGGACGACACGAGGAAGCACTTGAAGCCGCGCACGCCCGCGCGGGCGAGCGGCGCGAGCTGTTCGTCGTTCCCCGGCACGACGCCGCCCCAGAAGGCGTAGTCGACCAGCGCCCGCCCGGACGCCGCCTTCGCCTTCTGCTCCAATGCTTCGGGAGTGGTGGTGACCGGCACGCTGTTGAGCGGCATGTCCACGATGGTGGTCACTCCGCCGGCCGCGGCCGCACGCGTCGCCGTCTCGAAGCCCTCCCATTCCGTGCGTCCGGGCTCGTTCACGTGCACGTGAGTATCCACCACGCCGGGCAGCACCACCGCGTCTCCTGCGTCCAGCCGCCGGGCGGCGTCTGTCGCATCACCGGGGTCCCGAACGGCCGTGATCACACCGCCGGCGATCACGACGGCCGCGGGCCCGATGGCGTGCGGGGTCACCACGCGCCTGCCGGTAACGATCAAATCGGGGTGGGGCATCGCGGGTGACGATACGTTGACCGGCGAGGAACCCGCCACTCCTTCGCAGTTCAATCGCTCGTCAAGGAGGGCCGAGCACCTCCTCCACGAGCGCCTTGAGGGCGCTCGGGTCAACCGGCTTCCTCAAGAAGCCTGCGGCCCCGGTCACCTTCGCCTCCGCTTCGAGCTTGGGATCGCTCGAAGCCGTCATCACAATCACCGGGGCCTTGCCTAAGAGGAGCTTCTCGAGAAGCGGCATCCCGCCGCCGGCCGGCATCACGACGTCGAGCAGAACGAGCTCCGGCCCCTCGCGCTTTGCGGACATCATTCCCTGCACGGGGTCCAGGGCCGCCACGACCTGGTAGCCGGCATCACGCAGCTCGTGGGACAGCAGGGCTACGAGGGCCTTGTCGTCGTCGATGATGAGTATCTTGGGGCCGCTCACTGAGTGGCCGCGACGACGTTGCCGATGTTCCGCTGCCGGAGCATTTCGTTGAACTGCGCCAGGTCCTGGCTCACCAGCTGATCGAGCCGGGTCCGGGACGTCTTGAGCTGCTCCAGGAACAGCTCGTGCACCTCGTTCTGCTGCGCCGTGGGCGCGAAGTCGGAGCTCCCCACTCCCTGGGCCAGATACGCGATTTGCGCCGCGAGCCGCGCCGGCCAGCGGACGGTGTCCTGCCCCCGACCCGTGACCTTGAGCTGGTGCAGCGTTTCCTCGGCCGCGATGAACTTCCTTTCGAGCGAATCCGCCTGGACCCGGACATCACCCGCGCTCTTCTCGGCGAGGAGCGAGCGCAGCGACTGGAGCTGGCTGCGGACGACTTCGATCTGATTGATCATGTCCACGGCCCGATTGAGGTCGCCCTGGAGAGCGACCAGGAGCTTCACCTGCGTCTGGATCTCCTCCGGGCTGCCGCCGGAGGTGGGATCCTTCCGCACCTCGAGCGGCTGCGTGAGCTCCTGGTCTCCGACCTTGAGCTTCACCGTGTAGATGCCGGGAGGCATGAGCACGGCCAGCCGGCCGATCCCGGGCGCCACGCGCCCGGTGTCGGGACTGGGCTGCACCTCGGGGGCGTAAGCCGGCGCCGTCCGCAGGCGCGCCACTCTGGTCTGCTCGTTCTTCAAGTCCCACCAGACACGGTTGATCCCCACGCTCTTGGGTCCGTGCAGCGTCCGGACCGTCTGCCCCGCGGCGTCTGCGATCGTGATCGTCACGCTGTCCTTCGGCGCCGTCTTGAGCCAGTAGTTGATGGCCGCGCCGTACGGCGGATTCTGGCCGGCCGCTGGATCGTCGAACAGCGCCATGGGCGCCGTGACTTCGCGAAACCGGTACGCCGGCCGCGGCTTGAGCAGCGCCGCGCTCGCTGGGAGGGCGTCGGGCGCGAGCTGCTGGAGCGGCGTGATGTCGTCCAGGATCCAGAACCCGCGGCCGTACGTCGACACCACGAGATCGTTGAAGTGCTCCTGGACCGCCAGCCAGTAGATCGGCGCGTGGGGGAGGTTCGACTGGAGCGGCTGCCAGCTCCCGCCGTCGTCGAGCGACACGTACAGCGCGTTCTCGGTGCCGAGGTAGAGCAACCCGCGGCGCACCGGGTCCTCGCGAACCACGTGCGCGTAGGAAAGGGGGCTCTTCGGGATTCCGTTCACGATCGGCGTCCAGGTGCGCCCGTAGTCCCTCGTTCTGTAGACGTAGGGGTCGCGGTCGTTCACCTGATGGAGGTCCACCGTGAGGTACGCGGCGCCCGTGTCGTAGCGCGACGGCTCCACGTTCGACACCGTGCCCCAGGGTGGGAGGTTCGGGATGTTGCCGGTGACGTTCGTCCATGTCTTGCCCCCGTCGCGCGTCACGTGCAGCAGGCCGTCATTCGTCCCCGCCCAGATCAGCCCCGGCTTCAAGGGAGACTCGGCGATGGCGAAGATCACGTCGCCGTACTCGACCCCGATGTTGTCCGGCGTCAGGCCACCGGAGATCTGCTGCCGGCTCTTGTCGTTGAGCGTGAGGTCGGGGCTGATCACCTGCCAGCTCCGGCCGCCGTCGGTCGTCATGTGCACGAACTGCGACCCCGCGTAGACCCGGTTGTGGTCGTGCGGCGAGATCGTGAGCGGGAACGTCCACACGAAACGGTACTTCACGTCCGCGGCGGGCGAGCCGATGGTGCTCTGCGGCCAAATCTCGACGTCCTGGGCTTGCCGCGTGCGCTCGTCGTAGCGCACGACGATGCCGCCCAC
>DATDFP010000125.1:0-6914 GCA_036522535.1 Gemmatimonadales bacterium | reverse complement strand
ATACGCGTCAGTTTACTGACAGCCGCCGAGCGCGGGTTTACCCGCGGCCCCGACCCCGGCAGCCCGTTCTCAGCACCGTGCTATTCCCGCGACGGTCCCCTTGCGCACCGGCCGGATGCGTGGTATACGAGCCTGCATACTGCGGCCCGGCACCAGCCGTCCGGGCGCCCCATTCCCGGCTCATGCGACGTCGGCAGACGTCTGTTCATTCGGTACTTCTCCAAAGGTCTCTCCTCGGGACCAGGAGGCAGTGCATGCCCAGGATCCACGTCGGGTCCGTGCTGGTCGCCGTCGCCTTGCTGGCGGCGCGGGCCGCGCCGGCGCTGGCCCAGAGCAGCGGCACGATCGTGGTGAGCGTCAGCGACCGCACAACGCAGCACGCACTCAACGGAGTGCAGGTGCAGGTCGCCGACACTAGGGTTTCGGGCTTGACCGATGGACGCGGTCAGGTGACGCTCGCGGGGGTGCCGGCCGGCCCGCATGTGCTCCGGGCAATGGTCATCGGCTACCGCAGCGCGACCCAGCAGGTGAACGTGACCGAAGGCGGGATCGTCGAGGCGTCCTTCGCTCTCAGCCTGAGCCCGGTCACTCTCGACGAGGTCGTGGTGACGGGGACCGGCGGAGCGGTCGAGAAGCGCAAGCTCCCCAACACACTTGGAACGGTCGACCCCGCTGCGGTGCTGGACAAGACGCCGGCACAGGACTTCGGCTCCGTGCTGAGCAACCGCATTCCGGGAGTCCGATCGATCGGGACCGGCGGCGGCCCGGGCGCCACCAAGGACATCAGGATCCGGGGAACCGCGAGCTTCACCCTGAGTCAGCGCCCGGTCATCTACGTCGACGGGGTGCGCATTGACAACTACACGTTCGACGATGCGCCGGTGCTGGCGGTCAACGAAGGCCGGGGGGCTTGCTGCTTCTTCAACGGCGGGGCGGGGGCGGATCGCCTGTCCGACCTCAACCCGGACGACATCGAGCGCATCGAAGTGGTGAAGGGCGGCGCGGGCGGCACGCTGTACGGGACCGAGGCCTCGAACGGCGTGATTCAAGTCTTCACCAAGCGGGGGAGGCACAACAGTCCCCCGCGCTGGACCGCGTCGTACTCGACCGGCTTCAACCGGCTCCGCAACAACCTGGACAGCGACCTGAAGCCGCGCTTCACCGGCCCCAGCGGGTTCCGGGCCCACGATCCCGCCGAGCTGATCCAAGACGGGCAGCACGAGAACGCGGACGTCACGGTGCAGGGGGGCGGTCGCGAGGTCAGCTACTTCGCGAGCGGTGGCCTGCTCTATGACCAGGGGTCGATCAAGCCGAGCGACCAGTTGCGGGGGAACGCGCGGGCGAACTTGAGATGGGAAGCGACGGACAAGTGGTCGTTCGACCTGAACTCGGCCTTCACCCACGACAGGCTCAACCTGCTGCAATCCGGGAATAATTGGACGGCGCTCCTGGGGAACGCCCTCATCGGGAATCCGTTGCAGGCGACCGAGCAGCGCCCGTACGGCGAGCCATGGGTCGCCGTGTCCGATATCAGGAAGATCGAAAGCCGGCAGACCGCGAGTCGTTACACGGGCGGCCTGACGATCAACTACCGGCCGACTCAAACGTTCGGCCACCGCCTCACCGTGGGGCTCGACCAGGTGAATGAGCGGCGGGAGCGGTTCTACCCGTACGGGAGTTTTTACATCTACGTGAACGACGTTGCCGAGCGCGATCTGGGCTTCCGGGACTTTCAGGAGTGGACGCTGGATTACCTCGGCACGCTCACCGCGCGGCTCGGTTCGTCGCTCTCGTCCGACTTCTCGTTCGGCGCGCAGGGCTTCTGGGAAACCGACCGGCAGAACGTCGGGGTCGGCCAGGGTTTCTCGGGTCCCGGCGTCACGACCATCCCCGGCGGCTCGATCAAGTACGCGAGCGAGACGTTCCGGCAGGTGATCAACGTGGGGCTGTTCGGCCAGGACCGGTTGACGGTCGCAGACCGGTGGTTCGTCACGCTGGGCGCGCGGCTCGACGGCAACAGCGCGTTCGGAAAGAACTTCGGGCTCCAGTTCTATCCCAAGGGCGGGCTGGCCTATCTCTTCAGGGAACGCCCCGGCACGCTGAGCAGCCTGAAGCTCCGGGCGGCCGTGGGCGGGTCGGGTAAAGCGCCCGGCGCCTTCGACCAGTTCCGGACCTTCGATCCGATTACGGTGCTCACGAACGTCGGCGGCGTGACGCCTGCGAACCCCGGCAACGCCGATCTCAAGCCCGAAAAGACGACCGAGTTCGAGGGCGGCTTCGACGCGGGGTTTTTCAACGGCCGGGCCTCGGCGGAGTTCACCTATTACCGCGCTTACACCACCGACGCCCTGCTGGGCATCTCGCTGCCGCCGAGCCAGGGCTTCACGAACCCGCAGCTGCGGAACGTCGGGGCCATCCGCAACACGGGCTGGGAGCTGAAGCTGGACGGCGCGGTGATCCAGCGCGAGCGCTTCCGCTGGCTCGTGGGCCTCAACATGGACGGGAACACGAACATGATCACGGACCTCGGCCTGCCCACGGAGCTGGGCGGCGGGGCCGAGTGTAACGCGGCCGGGGTCGAGACGCGCGGCAAGCGCGGCAAGGGGAGCGACGGCACCTGGGCCGAGTGCAGGCTGGGTGAGTTGCGGCTGAACCACGCCGTGAACTCGTTCTACACGCGCACCTTCGTGTCCTACGATCGGGCGACGAATACCCACACGCGCTCCGACACGGCCGTGTTCGTCGGCGACCCCCTCCCCAAGTGGAACGCATCGCTCTCGAACTCGGTCGAGCTCGGCCCGTTCCGGCTCTACGGATTGGTGAGCTGGGAGACGGGCGCCCGGTTCGACAACGCCGACCGGCCGTACCGGGTGCGGCAGAGCGCGAGCGACGAGTTCCTGCAGTTCCTGACCGACTCCGGCACGGCGACGTTCCAGTCGGACTCGACGCTCAACTACTGGACGCTGTTCGATGCCATAGACAAGCGGGACCACATCCGCATCCGGGAGGTGTCGCTGTCCTACCAGTTGCCGGAGCGCGTCAGCCGCCGGCTGGGGCTCGGGCTCACGACCATCATGGCCAGCGCGCAGAACTTGCACTGGTGGGACGACTGCCACTGCCGGGATCCGAACGGGTCGTGGAACAACTCACCGAATCCGAACAACTTCGGGGGCGGGGGGACCGGGGACTTCCTCTCGACGCCGCAGCCGCGGGAGTTCCGGTTTACGGTCCGGACAACCTTCTAGTGCCTTTCCGAGTACGGGGAGACTGGCTCCAATGATGCCCAAGAAGAGCAGTCCGGTCCGGGTCTGGGTGGTCGTGGCCGCAGTGAGCCTCCTGGCGGGTTGCGGTGGCCTGCTCGACGTATCCGACCCCTCGCGCTTCAAGGACGAGGACCTCGACAAGGCCCTCGACGCGGTGGCCAACGGGGCCGAAGGCGAGTTCCACGGCGCCCTCGACAATTTGATCTACTTCAGCGCTCTCCTGGGCGACGAATGGCAGCACACGGGGACGTGGGCGGACTGGGATGACGCGGACCACGGGCGGGTACGTTATGCGCAGGACCCGGCCGACTTCACGATGGACGACCTGCTCCGGGCCCGATTCGCGGCACAGGACGCGCAGGCGCGCTTCCAGCGCGTGCTGGGGAGCGGCGCCGCGTCGAGTCCGCTCATGGCGCAGGTCCTGGCCGTGGACGGCGTGATCGATCTGATCCTCGCGGAGAACTTCTGCGAGGCCCCGGAGGGGCAGGGAACCGCCGCGATCTCGGACACGGCGATGTACCGGCAGGCCATCACCAAGCTCCAGAACGCGCAGGCGGTGGCGAACGCGTCCGGCCGCAGAGTGCGCGGTCAGGGCGACACGGTCGACTACGCTCTCGTCGCGCAGGCCGGGATCGCGCGGGCAAACCTGTTTCTGGGCAACTACGCCGAGGCGCGGGCGGCGGCTCAGGCCGTTCCCACGGCCTTCACCTATGGCGCCGTGTACACCGAGAACGCCCAGCGCAACGACATCGTGTTTCTGGCGACCGCCGGGTTCAACAAAGCTGGGGGGGTGCGGGAGAAGTGGTGGTCGCAGGTGGACACCGTGAACAGCATGCTGATCGACCCGTTCACCGGCGAGCGCGACCCGCGCGTACCCATCAGGCACGACCCCCGTGCCGTGGGCGTGGATGGCATCACGCCATTCTACAGCCAGTGGAAGTACCGGAGTCTGAACAGCACGATCGAGGTCATTGGCGGCCGCGAGATGCGGTTGATCGAGGCGGAGGCCGCATGGCAGAGCGGTGATTACGCCACGGCCATGGCGATCCTCAACGCCCTGCGGGCGGACGTGGGCCTCAGCGCCGTGCCAACCCCGGGCACCCGGGACAGCGTGTTCGAGGTGCTGCTCCACGAGCGGTTCGCCGAGAACTTCATGGAAGGGCACCGGACCAACGACCTGTATCGGTTCAACCTGACTGCCGCCTATGTGGCCCGGGGTGACTTCGACTCGCCTACCGCGGGGGGCAGGAGCAGCCCCGATCGGGCGACCAAGTTCCCGCTCTCGCAGACCGAGGCGACGTACAATGCGCAAATCGTGGATAACGCGAGCGTGAGGTGCTCGCCGCACCTGTAGCGGACGTACGCTTCTCCGGGGCGAAGCTGATGTTCAGCATCCTCCTAGCGCGTCCAGAACACGATCGCGCCGCAGGTGGCGCCGCGGCGGTTGAACTCCGGTGGCATGCCGGCCGCGCTGGCGTACACTTCGATCGCCTCCAGGCTGCCTGCCGGAACCAGCTGATCCACGTTCAGGCCGCCCGTCGTGCCCACGTAGGCCCCGTCCATGAAGACCAGCGGGAAGCATTCGCCTCCCATGCCCCCCCGGGACATGTCGCGCCTGGTCGTGATCAGCCACTCCAGCCAACCGGAGCCGGGCCGGATGTAGACCCCGCGCATCCGGCGCAGGATGTCGGTCGTGCGTTCCACGTTCCCCATCCGCTCGAACTCCTCGCGGGTGATGAAGCTCCCCGTGGTCGTCTCACGGCGCCTGAGGAACTCGGTCAAGTCCCGCCGCCGCTCCGGGGCCGGCGCTTCGACGGTCACCGGCCCGAGCTCGGTGGCCGCAGGCACGAGGCGGAAAAAGCCTCGCGGCAGCGTGAGGGTATCGCCGGCTGCGAGCTCGAGGTCGCGCTGCGTGATCCGGTACCCAGGGCGTTCGACGGCAAGACGCAGGTCACCCCACGGGACTCCGTCCAGCCGGAAATCGCCCGAGGAGCCCGTTCGAGTCTTGATGTCGGTTCCGGCCACGCTGATGATCGCGCCAGCCACGGGCGCGCCGGCCGTGTCCGCCAGCGTGCCCCGAACGACTGACCGTCCCGCCGCCGGGGACCGGACCGTGAGGTCCTGGCGCCACAGCCGCGTGGTCAACCGGGTGAACTCGCTGCGCCGGTACACGCCGCTGTCGCGGAAGGTCAGCGCCACCATGTCGCTCGCACGGTCTCCGTGCTCCGCGCGCAGGAAAATCCGGGTGTCCACGGGAGCGCCGCAGACCCCGAAGAGGCCGGTGGAGCCGGCTGTGGCAACGCCCTGGGCGCTCGTCAGAACGACCCGCTCGGCGAGCGCCTCCGGTAGCGGAGACCACGACACGCGCACTTCGGCACCCGCGACCGGTTCTCCGTTCGCCGCGTCGGACACCCTGCCCACGATGACCGGCTGGCCGGCCGGGGCACCTCCTGGACACACTCGCGCGATGATCGATTCGCCCTCCCGGGCCTGCGCATCGAGAGGCGCCTCGCGGCCGGTCGAGGCCACGAGGAGCATGTAGGCGCGGACCTGGTCCGCCGCCAGGTCGAAGGCCGGGAACTCCGACGGCCGGTGGCCCGGCGCCTCGACGCGGAGGCGATACGCTCTGGGCGCCGCCGCCCGAAGCAGGAACAGTCCCTCTGGATCCGTGACCGTGCGCGCGACCTCGGTCGTGTCGGCAGCGAGCAGTGCTACGGTCGCCCCGCCGAGGGGGACGCCGGTCACGCTGTCCACGACCTGGCCGCGGACGATCTGCGCGTGGACGGGCCCGGCCAACAGGAGGTAGACCGCCACGAGCGCGGCCGTGGTGCTCGGCGAGATGCGCGCTGGCGGCATGGGGCGCGAGGCTTTCACCGTCCGATCTACATTGGAGGCGCGACACACCGCGGGCAAGGTCCGGAGCTACGGTTGTTTGGGTCCTTCGCGGCGGGCGGCGCGCTGTTCGAGGCGGGCGATTAGGCTCTCGATCTCGGCTTGCCTTCGCGGAGGAAGTCCTTCATCAGCTCACGCAAGCGCTCGGCCAGCTCGCGCCACGTCGGGACCGCTTCGGCTTCGCCCGACCGCGCAGGCTGGCGTTTGCTGGGCAGGTTGCTCAGGGCAGGCACTCTTGGGAAGTCAAGGTCGGAACCCTCAGGGACACTTCGAATGATACGTGGTCCGGGACGTCAAGGGTTCAAGGGGGCGAGGCTACCAGGACCCGGCCAAGGCCTCCCCGAGCGCCGCAACCGCCGCCGCGAGCTGCGCGTCCGAAAGGTAGGGCGCGGGACCCAGCCGCAGCGCCTCCCCTCGATAGTCGGTCAGCACGCCGCGCTTCCGCAGCCGGCGGCACAGCTCACTCGCTCGGGGGGAGCGCAGCGTAAGAAAGCCCCCGATCCCCTCGAGCGGGACCGAGCGCTCGCGGGCGATCACGCCCGGGTCCGCATCGAGCGCGTCGAACAGCCGTGCCACGAGCCCCACCTGATGCTGGCTCACCTCGCGCAGGAAGGTGGGCGTCAATCCGTGTTCCTCGAAGAAATCGAACACACGCGCGGCGCGATAGTGGCTCGTCGGGTCGTACGTCGCTCCGGCGAACCGTGCCGCGCCCGGTCCGTAGGCGACCGCCCCGCCTGATTCGCCTTGGGCCAGGGCGTC
>DATDFP010000124.1:0-12120 GCA_036522535.1 Gemmatimonadales bacterium | reverse complement strand
ACGACCGGCACGCCGAACACCGCGGGCTCGAGGACCGAGTGGAGTCCCGCGCGGTGATATCCCCCGCCGACGAACGCGACGTCGCCGTAGGCGTACAGGTCGGCCAGGACGCCGACCCGGTCCACCACGATGACGGGCGGCAGCGGCAGAGGCGCGTGCTCGATCTGGGACAGCCGCACTGGGCGCGGCAGCCTGAGGGTGAGGGCGCGGTGCGCGATGCCCGCGAGATGATCCGGGTTGGGCTCGTGGGGTGCGAGGATGAGCCGGACCATCGGCACCTGCGCCAGCAGGTCCGCGAAGGCGGCGAGCACGACCGCTTCGTCGGCGGGCCAGGTGGAGCCGGCGACGATCGTGAACGACCCGGGCGGGGGCGCCAACAGCGTGAAAGGCCCGCGGCTCTTGTCGAAGCGCTCGGCGCGCTCCGCCACGCTGTCGTAGCGGGTGTCCCCCGTCACCTCGACCACGCTGCGCCGGGCGCCGAGCTGCTCGAGGCGATGCGCGTCCTCCTCGCTGATGGCGCCGATCCGGTCCAGCGCGCGGTACGCCGCCTCGGCCCAACGGCGGGCCGGCCAGCGGAGCCGCGAGCTGTCGGGGGCGACCGTCGCCGAGATGAGGCCCAGCTTCACGCCGCGGCGTGCGGCCGCGAGCGTCAGCTCGGGCCACACGTCGAGCTTCGCGAACACCAGGGCTGCCGGTCGCAGCGCCTCCAGGGCGGCGGCGACGTGCCGGGGGCGGTCGAGCGGCAGATAATCCGCGACATCCGCGGGGAGGCTCTTGGCGAGGCGCTCGGCCGAGGGCGAGAAGAAGGTGTAGGCAAGCTGCCAGCGTGGCTGCTCCGCGCGCAGCGTCTCGAGGACGGGCTTGGCCTGTAGCCCTTCGCCCACCGACGGCGCGTGCACCCACACGAGCGGCCGGTTCGGATCGCGCTCCGCCCGGGCCCAGGCGGCGAGTCGCTCCGCGACCCCCCGCCGGCCCTCGATCCCGCGCGCGATCTTCTTGTCGAACCGCGCGGCGACGGGAAGCGTCCGCTCGCCGAGACGAATGCTGAGCCGGTAGAGCAGGGAAGGACGGTCCGCCATCAGCGCGGCGGCGAAGCCGTCTTGCTGCGGTAGATCGAGTCCAGCACCTGGCGGAACACCTCGACCGGCGCGGCTCCCTCGAGCAGCCCCCCTTCGACGTAAAACGTGGGCGTCCTGTTCGCGCCGGCGCGCGCCGCGCGCGCGGCGTCCGCCTTGATCTCGGGCTCGGTCGCCTTGGAGCTGACACACTGCGCAAGCCGCTTGTGGTCGAGCCCCGCTGAGTCGCCCAGCGCCAACAGGTAGGGTCCGGCGTCGGCGAGATCGGCCCACTGCGGCTGGCGGCGGAACAGCAGGTCGTGGACCGGCCAGAACCGGTTCTGCCGCGCCGCGCACATCGCCACTTCCGCGGCGGCGAGCGCGTGGGCGTGGGTGCTCGTGAGCGGAAGATTAATGAAGACGAACCGGACTTTGCCCGGCTGCACGTACTCGCGCTCGAGCGCGGGCAAGGTGTTCAGGGTGAAGGCGCGGCAGTAGGGGCACTGAAAGTCGGACATTTCGTAGACGGTGACGGGCGCGTCGGGGCGGCCCTTGGCGCGGGATGCCAGCGGGTCCCGCTGGGGATACGTCGGAGACAGCGGCACCAGGAGCGCCGTGCAGAGGAGCAATGTCCGCATCTGTCGGTGGTGTGAGGATGCACACGGCTCCGGGCAGGCGCCAGACCTGCCCGCGCGGGATCGACTGATGGCGCTGAGGTTCAGGGCGCCGACTTGGTCCAGATCGCGATCACACCGCAGGCCGAGTTGCTCCCGATGAACTCACCGGGCGTTTCGGACGAGCCGCGGTAGATCTCGACGCCCTGAACGTCCTCGGGCGGCGTGTTGCGTGCGAAGTAAGGCGTAGACGCGATGCCGTCGAGGAAGTATTGCGGATAGCACCCCGCCGGCGACCGGACCATCTTCGCGATGCAATCGTTGGAGAGGCACACCTGCTGCACGCCGCGCACCGTGACGAGGATGTCCACGAGGTGAGTCGCTCCGGCGCGCTCTATCTGCTCCTTCGTCAGGAAGTAGCCCATCCCCGAGTGGCGCCGCCGCTCGAAGTCCGCGAACCGGCGCAGCGGTTGGCGCGGTTTCGCTTTCACTGTTACCCCCGGTACGTCGTAGGGGAGCAACTCGAGCTCAAATACCTGGTCGAGCACCTTACCGGGCCGCAGCGTAATGCGCCAGTCGCCGGTCGCGTACCCGACGGCGCGGATTTCGAGCAGCACGGCGCCCGGAGCGAGCCCGGCCAGCGCGAACCGGCCTGTAGAATCCGTGTTTGTGGCCCGGTTGGTGCCGAGCAACGTGACTGCCGCGCCGCTGATCGGGTCGTGCGTCTCCCGGCCTACGAGCTGCCCTGTGACGGTGGCCGAGTCGCGCTCCGTCGTCGAGTCCTGGGCGGCGGCGGCCCGGGGCCCGAAAAGCAGGCAAAACGCGCAGAAAGGGAGAAAGAAGAAGCAATGCGCGCCGGGCGCATGACCACGGGGCGCCTGGGATGCGGACATCTCTACTCCGCCTCGGGCTGCTGTTGCAAACTTCCGCAATGCCATCGCGCCGCCCCTGCCGTGGCCCCGTGTTCCATAATGTACGTCCCTCCGAGGTGGCGGAAAGGGCAGGCACGAACACCTTGCCCCCGCTAGGCTTGCGTACTTCCCGGATTTGCTCCAAGATAGCGCAGTCTAGCACAGTGCTCGGCCCCCACCCGAGCCGTTTGGGTAGCGCACACCTTTCATCAAAGGGGGTCAACGATGAAACGTTCCATGTTCAGCGTGCGCCTGTGCTCCACGATCCTGATGGCGATGTTCGCCGTCGTCGCGGAAGCGCAGGCGCAATCGGCGGTCATCACAGGCAAGGTCACGGGCAGACAGGGCGAGGCGCTCGGCGGGGTGATCGTCGCGATCGACGAGCTCTCTACCGCGGTCGCCACCACTGTCACCGGGACCTACACACTCACCGTCGCGCCGGAGAAGACGAAGGGGCAGACCGTCACGCTGCGCGCGCGCTACATCGGGTACAAACCCGAGGTCAAACAGATCACGCTCACACCGGGGACGCAGACCCAGGACCTCGAGCTCAAGTTCGATCCGATGCAGCTCGACGCGGTGGTGGTGACCGGCGTCGCGGAGGCAACCGAAGCGAAGAAGCTCACCTTCGCGGTGGGTCATGTCGACGCGTCCCAGCTGCAGCAGGCGCCGGCAGTCTCAGCGCTGGGCTCTCTCGAGGGCAAGGTGGCGGGGGTGCGGCTGATCCAGGGCAGCGGTGCTCCCGGCGGCGAGCCGAATATCCGGTTGCGCGCGGCGACGGCGTTGACGTCGCCCGCGGCCTGCACCTCGCCCCCGTGCGGCTCCACGGACGTACCGGGTCCGCTGATCATCGTAGACGGCACGATCACACGGTACGGCCTCGCGGACATCAACTCCCAGGACATCGACCACGTGGAGGTCGTGAAAGGGGCTGCGGCGTCTTCACTGTACGGTTCCGACGCGGCGAACGGCGTAGTCCAGATCTTCACCAAGCGCGGCGAGCGAATCCCGGACGGCAAGCTGGTCGTGACGGTGCGGAACGAGTACGGCCAATCGTTCCGGCCCAAGTCGATCCCCACGGCGATGGCAAACCCTTACCGGATCGACACCGTCGGGACGTACACGGACGCGAACGGCAACACGGTCAACAACGGCGATTACATCACCTCGAGCGGCAATCTGATCGGCCCGTTGGCGCAGCCCAGCCTCAAGCCCGACCACATCGCCGACCATCCGTACACGTTGTTTGGCCGGCCCGTCTACGACGCGCAGGCCCAGTTACTGACGCACGGTCCGTTCTACACCAACTACATCTCGATCGGGCAGCGGCGCGGCAATACGAACTACAACCTCTCTTTCGAGAACACGAAGCAGGATGGCGTGTTGATCCTCTTGAAGGGCTACAACCGCCAGAATTTCCGAGTGAATGTCGATCAGGTGCTGACGCCCCGGCTCGACCTGTCCGTGGGCGGCTTCTTCGCCAAGGCGAACAACAACCAGGCGGCGCAGGGTCCCGGTGCGCCGTTCTTCGCCGTGACGTTCATCGAACCGAACATCAACCTGTTCGCGCCGAACGCGGACGGGACGCCGTACGCGGCCCTGATCCCGCACGTGTTGCCGAACGCCGCCAACCCGATCTACACGCTCGCCAACGAGCAGATCAGCACGGATCGCTCGCGCTTCAGCGGCAACGGGAGGGCCACCTACCGGGTGTTCGACTGGCTGTCGCTCGAGGGGAACTACAACTACGACCAGGAGACGTCCGACTACACGGACGTGGTGCCGAAGAACTTCCTGAACTCGCGCGGCAAGCCGACCAGCGGCAACATCGTGAAGATCGACAGCGCCGGCCGGTCGTTCAACACGGGCGTGACCCTCACCAGCGTGCGGACGTTCCATCTGGGCTCCTGGAACGTGCGCAACACCACCAAGGCCGCGTACGTGTATGAGGATCAGACCGGGCGGGTGTTTGCCGACACGGGGATTGGATTCCTCGTCTCGAAGACGCCCGAGTTCCAGGCGGTTTCGAGGTCCACGCTCTCCCCCGGCTCCCGCGACATCACGATCCGGAACAAGAATTACTACGTCGTGTCGGGTTTAGACATCAAGGATCGGTACCTGTTGGACGGCCTGGTGCGGTGGGACGGGTCGTCGCTGTTCGGCCCCGACAGCCGCTGGCAGACGTACTACCGGGTGTCGGGGGCGTATCGCCTTTCGCAAGACTTCCACATCAACGGCATCGATGAGCTGAAGCTGCGCGCGTCGTACGGGACCGCCGGGCTGCGCCCCACCTTCGATGCCCAGTACGAAACGTACGAGATCGTCGGTGGCGTGCCTGTGCCGATCACCCTCGGCAACCGGGCGCTCAAGCCCGCGCGCTCGGCCGAGACCGAGCTCGGTGCGAACATCGACTTCCTCAACCGCTTTACGATGGAGTACTCCTTCTCCCGCAAGGAGACCAAGGATCAGATCATGCTGGTGCCGCTCTCGGCCGCGACGGGGTTCCAGAACGGGCAATGGCAAAACGCCGCGACCCTGCTGGGGAAGACGCACGAGCTGTCCCTGGGTGTGGTGCTCATGGATCGGCCCGAGGCGTCCTGGCGGCTGAACATCGCGGCCGACCGGACGCGCCAGAGGATCACGCAGCTCAACACCGCGCCGTTCCTCGTGGGGCCGAATTACGCCGGGAGCCAAGACGTGACCCAGATATTCAAGATCGCGCCGGGCGAGACGTTCGGCGTGATTTACGGAACCAGGATTGTCCGCAGCATCGCCGAACTGTGCGACAATCCTGCGAACCAAGCGGCGGGGTGTGGCACGGCCGCCTTTGACACCAACTTCGTCATCAACGAAGACGGCTTCGTAGTGCGCAAGAGCCTCTACCACACCCGCGGCGAGAGGTTCATCGCCTACGTAGACCCCTCGGGGCACTCGTCCGTCAGGATCGCCGACGTGAACCCCGACTTCAACGCGAGCTTCACGACGTCGCTCCGGTACAAGAACCTCTCGGTCTACGCGCTGGTGGACTGGGTGCAGGGTGGGAGCATCTACAACGGGACCCGCCAGTGGCCGTTCTTCGAGTATCGTGACCGCGTCTATGACCAGACGAGCAAGCCGGCCGCGAATTGCACGGGCACGACCGACCCGACGCACTGTCCCTACAGCACGGGCAAAAAGGCGACCGACTACTATCAGGCCATCTATAACGGCATCAACCCGATCGACTTCTTCGTCGAGTCGGGGACGTACGTGAAGATCAAGGAGCTCAACGTCAGCTACACATTCGGCCGCAGCGCGTTGGAGAAGTTTGGTCTTGGAATCAGCAGCCTTCGCTTGGGCGTGATCGGGCGCAACCTGTTCACGTTCACCAAGTACTCCGGTTACGATCCGGAAGTCGCCGGCCTATCGGGCGACCCCTACTCGTTCCGGTTTGACGGCTTCTCGTACCCCAACTTCCGGACCTTCACGGGCTTCGCGGAGATCAACTTTTGACCTCGCGGACCAACCTTCAGAGGAGCACGTCGCTATGAGCCTGATCAAGAGCGCTCCGCGGGCGTTGGGCCTCTGCGCGGCCCTGATCCTCGCGGCTGCATGCGACTCGCTGAACATCGTCAACCCGAACGCGCCGCACTCCAAAACCGATGCGCTGCAGGACCCGGGGACGGTGAAGTCCATTGCGTTCGGCGCCATGCGGACCTGGTATCTCACCTCGCAGGGCGGCTTGGGGCAGGACCAGTACCCGAGTCTCACAATGGCAGTCATGGCGCGGAGTCACGTCGCGGCCTGGAACAATTTCAACATCCGGTTCTACACCGGGTGCACGAACGCAAATTGGGACGTGTACACCACCGCCACGAGGGGTACGTGTGGCACCGAGGACTTGGGCGCCCTCTACCCGCGCATCGAGTGGCAGAACGACCCCGGCTCGGCGCAACGGACGCAGATCGAGCCGTTGTGGTACGGGAGCTACGCGGCCCTGTCATCGGCCAATGCCGTCCTCACCGCTGTTCGGGCAAATCACCTCGCCATCGAGGACGCTGCGACGACAAAGATGGTGGAGACCATGGCTCTGCTGGTGCAGGGGTTGTCGTTCAGCACGCTTGCGCTGAATTACGACAAGGGCTTCATCGTCGACTACAACACCGACATCACCCACCTGACGTTCGCGACGCGGACGCAGCTGCGCGACTTCGCGCTGGCCAAGTTCGACACCGTCATCACGTTCGCGAACGGCACCAATTTCGGCGTCCCCGGAGATTTCTTCGGCCAACCGAGCGTTTCGTATGACAACGTCAAGATCGCCCAGATCGCCAACACCATGGCGGCGCGGACGCTGGCGTATTTCCCGCGCGACTCGGCGGAGAACGCCGCCGTCGATTGGGCCCGGGTCGGGGCGTATGCCTCAAACGGCATCAGCTCCGGCGCCCCGTTCAACTTGATCTTCCACCAGGACGCATGCGTCAACTGGTGCGATTTCCTGAAGGTGTGGAGCAACGACATGACCACGATGCGGGTCCACAGCCGCGTGGCGCACCTGATGGATCCCGCGACGCAGCCGGACCCGTGGAATATCGCCCTTAACTCGGCTCCCAGCTCCCCCGACGCCCGCCTGGGTGACGGCACGTTTCGGGGTCCTGTGGACTACACGGATTTGATCGAGGTCTTCCCGGACACGAACTGCGCCAAGCCCGGAGGGTGCACCGGCGGCACTGACTTCGTCTGGAGCTACGACCAGGAGATTCAGAACACATCACGCGGAGCGTGGCACCAGAACGCCGTGGGGCAGATCCGCTATGATAGCCTGCCCGGATGCGGCGACAATCCACAGGGCTCCTCGAACCCCGGCGACAAGGACGCCCCGGTGGTGTTGGCGGCCGAAAACGATTTGCTGTGGGCCGAGGCCCTGATCCGGGGTCCTACACCGGATCTCGCGACGGCCGCCACGTTGATCAACAAGACACGGGTTGGTCGAGGTGGCGCGAGCCTAACCAAGCCGGGGTTCCTCCCGGCCACCGCGGCTGACCCGAACCTGCTCGCGGAGCTGCAGTATGAGCAGGACGTGGAGCTGATCGGCTCGAACACGGCCCCGTTCTACAACCAGCGGCGGATCAACAAGCTCGAGCCGCTCACCCCGCACGAGATGCCGGTCCCGGCGAAAGAGCTGGGTGTGCTGGGACAGGGGCTCTACACGTGGGGCGGGGCGGGCAATCCGCCCAACAGCAGTCTCACGGCATCTCCGTCGCCGGGCGTTGTCAGGGCCCTGGTGGTGAATGCGCCGCAGGTGTGGGCCGAGATGGAGCAGCAGGCGCGGGCCCGGAGGGAACTCAACGGCATTCTGGGCCGCCGCCGGTAGTCCGGCTCGACCTCGAGGAGGTTCGATGCCAGCAGGCGCGTCGCTCGTCGGCGCGCCTGCTTGTTTCGGGGTGGTACCCGTGACTCGTGCGTGCAGGAGGGGAAGAAAGGCTCGCTGAGGCTTTGGGATCGGTAATCGCACGGGCTGAAGCCCGGCCTCGGCTGGGGGCCCGTCCTGAAGGACGGCGGCACGAGCGTCCTTCAGGACGCACACGCGCCGAGGGCGCCCTTCAGGGCGTCCAACCAATCGAGTCAGGACCGTTTAGGACCTTTTTCGGTATCCTCTCAAGGCGACATGGGCCTCCCGATGCAACGCTCCGCCCGGGCGGCGTGTCTTCTACTAGCCTCCCTCGCCGCTAGCTGCCGCCCGGCTGCCGCCCCCCGCCCCTGGCACGAGGAAGCCGGCTTCCGCTGGCGCGATCTCGCCGTGCCCCGCCGCGGCGGCCCCGGATTCACCGAGCTCCCGCCGTCCCGGACCGGCATCCGCTTCACCAACACCGTCATGCTCGAGAACGCCCTGCAAAACCGCCACCTGGCGCAGGGGGGCGGCGTGGCCATCGGCGACGTGGATGGTGACGGGCTGCCCGACATCTATCTCACGAGCAACGAAGGCTCGAACGCCCTGTACAGGAACCTCGGTGACTGGCACTTCGAGGACATCACGGAGCGGGCCGGCGTCGCCCTGAAGGGGCGGCATTCGACGGGCGCCGTGTTCGCCGATGTGGACGGCGACGGGGACCTCGACCTGCTCGTCAGCACTCTCGGCGGCGGCGTGGCGCTCTTTCTCAACGACGGGCACGGCGTGTTCACCGAACGCACGGCGGAAGCGGGGCTCGCCTCCCAGTCGGGCAGCATGACGATGACCCTGACCGACGTGGACGGGGACGGGCACCTCGACCTTTACGTCGCCAACTACAAGACCCGGTCGGCGATGGACGTCTACCCGCCGCAGGAGCGGGCGTTCGACCGGGTCGTCCGCGACCTGGGCCACCAGCACTTCGAGGTCGTCCCGAAGTTCCGCCAGGACTACCGCGTCGTGGACCGGCCCGAGTACGGCCTGGTATCGATGCAGCAGCGCGCCGACCCGGACGGCTTCTACCTGAACGACGGCGCCGGGCATTTCACGCTCGTGCCCTGGACGTCGGGCCGGTTTCTCGACGAGACCGGCAGGCCGCTCGCCGCGGTGCCGGAGTACTTCGCGCTCTCCGCCAAGTTCACCGACGTGGACGGCGACGGCGCACCCGACCTCTACGTGTGCGACGACTTCGAAGACCCGGACCTGTTCTGGCTGAACGACGGCCACGGGACATTTCGCGCCGCGCCCCGCCTCGCCCTCCGCACCTCCAGCAACTCCTCCATGGCGGTCGATTTTTCCGACGTGGACCGCGATGGCCACGTGGACATGTTCGTCGTGGACATGCTGGGGCGCGGGCCCCGCCGCAAGACCCAGGTGCCCACGCACACGCCCTTGCCCAAGCTGATCGGGCTGATCGACGACCGGCCGCAGTGGCAGCGCAACACTCTCTTCAAGAACCGCGGCGATGGCACCTTCGCGGAAATCGCGGCCTACGCCGGTGTCGAGGCCTCCGACTGGTCGTGGGACGCCCTGTTCCTGGACGTGGACCTGGATGGCTACGAGGACCTCCTCGTCACGACGGGCCATCTCTGGGATGTCATGGACGCGGACACCTGGGAGCGGATCCGCACGACGTTCACCGGCCTCGAATGGCGGCGCGAGCTGGCCCAGTTCCCCAAGCTGGCGGTGCCGAGTGTCGCCTTCCGCAACAACGGCGACCTCACCTTCACCGAAGTGGGCCGGCAGTGGGGCTTCGGCGCCGACTCGGGCGTCTCGCACGGCATGGCCACCGCGGATCTGGACGGCGACGGTTACCTGGACGTCGTCGTGAGCCGGCTCGACGCGCCTACCGCCGTGTTCCGCAACGACGCATCCGCCCCACGGGTGGCCGTGCGACTGCGCGGCCGGCCCCCGAACACCGCGGGCGCGGGCTCCAAGATCCGCGTCTTGGGCGGCCCCGTCCCGGTACAGGAGAAGGAGGTCGTCCTGGGCGGCAGCTATCTCTCCGGCTCGGATCCTCTCTACACCTTCGCCGCCGGGAGCGCGACCGAGCTGACGATCGAGGTAGCCTGGCGGCGCGGCGGACGCTCGGTGATCCGTGGTGTAAGGCCGAATCGGGAGTACGAGATTGCGGAGCCACTAACCCCGGGCCCACTAACCCCGGGCGCAAGCCCGGGGTCCCCGCGGCGGTCAGGAACCCCGGACCAACTAACCCCGGGCGCAAGCCCGGGGTCTCCGGAGACAGGAGCCCGGGGCTTGTCCCCGGGTCCAGGCCCGAAGTCCCCAGGGAGAGCCCGAGGCTTGGTGCCCCCCGGAACCCCGGGCTTGCGCCCGGGGTCAGTGGTGCCGCCGGGCTGGTTCCGCGACGTCTCCACACAGCTCGGCCACGGCCACGTCGAGACACCGTACAACGACTGGGCTCGCCAGCCTTTGCTTCCCCAGGCCCTCAGCCAGCTCGGCCCCGGCATCACGTGGTACGACGTCGATGGCGACGGTGACGAGGACCTCCTGATCACATCCGGGAGGGGCGGCAGGCTGGCATACTACCGCAACGACCGCGGACGGTTTACGAGAGTCGCTCTCGGCCCGGCGCCCGCGCGCTACGACCAGACAGCCGTGCTCCCCTTGCCGGACAGCGAGGGTGGAACCGTGTTGCTCGTCGGGCAGTCGAATTACGAGTCGCCAACGCCCGCCGAGGCCGCTGCGGTACCGTCCGTCCTGAAGGTCTCGCCGCGGTCCGGGCGGGTGACGACGGCCGTTCCGGAGGACATTGCGAGCGTCGGGCCGCTGGCGGTCGCCGACGTTGATGGAGATGGCGACCTCGATTTGTTCGTCGGCGCGCGCGTCGCCCCCGGTACCTATCCGAGCGCGCAGTCCTCCCGGCTGTTTCGCAACGAGGGCGGGCGCTTCGTGCTGGACGTGCTCAACTCGAGCCTGTTCCACAATGTCGGCCTGATATCGGCTGCGGTCTTCTCCGACGTGAACGGCGACGGCTGGCCCGACCTCATCCTCGCGCCCGAGTGGGGATCACTCAAGCTGTTCCTCAACGAGCACGGGCGCTTCCGCGATGCCGGCGCCGAATGGGGTCTGGACCGCATTGTGGGCCGCTGGAATGGCGTGACGACGGGAGACCTGGACGGGGACGGCCGCCTCGACATCGTCGCGACGAGCTGGGGCCGCAACACCAAGTATCGCGTGGACGCCGCTCATCCCCTGTACCTGTACTACGGGGACTTCGCCGGATCTCGGGCGTGGGACATGATAGAGGCCCAGTATGACGACCGGCTGCGGGGGATCGCCCCACTCACTCCACTTGCCCGGCTGATGACCGCGATCCCGGCGGTGCGCCTGGGCACCCGCACCTTCGACGCCTATGCGAACGCAACGCTGCCAGACGTGCTCGGCCGCGGACTCGAGGGCGCGCAGCGCCTCGAGGCGGCGACGCTCGACCACTTCGTGTTCTTCAATCGAGGTGGGAGATTCGAGCCGGTGCCGCTCCCCAACGAGGCGCAGCTCGCCCCGGCATGGTACGCAGGGGTAGCGGATTTCGACGGTGACGGGCACGAAGATCTGTTCCTGTCCCAGAACTTCTTTCCCACGGACATCGGGACGCCCCGCTACGACGCCGGCCGTGGGCTGCTGCTCCTGGGGCGGGGAGACGGCACGCTCGAGCCCGTGCCCGGTCAGGTCTCCGGGATCACGGTCTACGGCGATCAACGCGGCGCCGCCTTCGCCGACTACGACGGGGACGCTCGCCTCGACCTCGCGGTGTCCCAGAACGGAGCCGAGACCAAGCTCTTCCATAACGAGCACGCCCGGCCGGGTCTGCGGGTGCGCTTGTTCGGGCCGCCGGAGAACCCGCGTGCGATCGGGGCGACGCTGCGCGTGGTCTATGCCGACACGAGAGGCCCGGCCCGGGAGATACACGGCGGGTCGGGATACTGGTCTCTGGATGGAACAATCGCTGTGCTGGGGCTCGAGGCCGGCAAGCAGGCGAGGGCCGTGTGGGTTCGCTGGCCCGGCGGTGCCGAATCGGAGACGCCCCTGGCTGGGGCGCGAGAAATTCAGATCAAGGCCCCTCTCGCAGGGAAATGAAGACGTCGGACGTCAGA
>DATDFP010000123.1:0-9615 GCA_036522535.1 Gemmatimonadales bacterium | reverse complement strand
CGCGCCGCCGGCGAACGCGCCATAGCGGCGCAGCTGGTCGTACTTCTTCCGTTTCTCGGGATCGCTCAGCACGTCATGGGCTTCGTTGATCTCTTTGAACCGATCGGTGGCGTGGGAATTGTTGGGGTTCCGGTCGGGATGGTACTGCTTGGCAAGGCGACGAAACGCTTTTTTGATCTCGTCCACCGTCGCCGTTTCGGGCACGCCCAGCACCTGATAGTAGTCCTTCGTCGCCGCCATCAGCCGCTCTCACCCTTTGGAGCGCGCTGCCGGCCCCGCTCGTCCGCTTCCCCCTGCCACTTGAGCACTACGACGCGCGCCGGTCGTATCAACGTGCCGGCGAGCTGATAGCCCGGTTGGAGCACGGCCCCGACCGTATCGTCCTTGGCCGGGTCGTCCGTTGGCCCCGTCGTCACCGCATCGTGCAACTTGGGATCGAACGGGACTCCGGCCTGGTCCACCCGCGTCACGCCGATCGCCTCGAGCTGCTTCAAGAACTTGCGTTCCACCATGTCCACGCCTTCGTGCATCGTCCTGGCGTCGGTTTGAGCGGGATCGACGTGCGCGAAACGGGTGAGATCGTCGATCGCGTCCACGAAGCGCTGGATCAAATCCGCCTGGGCCCTCTGCCACAGCTCAGTCCGCTCCTTCTGCATGCGCTTGCGGAAGTTGTCGTACTCGGCCGCGAGCCGCAGATAGCGGTCCTTGAGCTGGGCGAGCTCGCTCTCGAGGCGCGCGACCGCCGCCTCGGGCGGCTCGACCAGGGCGCCGGAAGCGGCGCCCTCAGGCGTTTCGGTGGACGGGGTCGCTCTCTCCGGGCGCTCGGACTGTGGCTGCGTGTCTTTATCATCCATCGCGGGGGGTCCTAATTCGCAATCGCCATGCCGGCCGAGGTCCGCCGTTTTGACGGGCCTAGAGCTTCGATCATAATCGGAACTCTCTAGCGGGCAATAAGATAGCTGGCCGGCACCTGCTCCGCTACGAACGCCAGGATGTCTCCCATGACCCGTTCCCGCTGCGGATCGTGCAGGACTTCATGATACATCTCCGGATACCACCGGACCTGCACCGCTCCTTTGAGCCCGTCGGCGAAGGCGCGGGCGAGATGGCAATCCACGATGCGGTCTTCGCCGGCCAGCAAGAACAGCAGCGGGGACTCGATGCGGTACGCATCGGCGGGGACGGCGCGCTGCGCCCATTGGATCTCGCGCCACGCGCCGGGGGACATGACGCCGTGCACGCTCGCGTCTTCGGCGTAGGCGCGATTCACCGCGGCATCGCGGCTCAGATGCTCGGGATCGATTCGCGCGCGGACCGGAAGTGTCGGCCAAAGGTCGGCGAGCATCCGCGCGCCGACGAGCTTCCAGAGGGGCGGCCGAAAGGCGAGGCCGAGCCACGGGCAGCAGATCACGCCGGCGGTGACCGGGTCGCTGGGCTGCGTCTCCAGGTAACGCAGCGCGACCAGGCCGCCGAACGACACCCCGAAGACGACCTGCGGGCCGGCAGTCCGCAGTCGCACCACGCGCCGGAACGCCTGCAAGTCGCCCAGCAGTTGGCTGAAGCGGGACAGATGTCCTCGCCGCCCGCCCGACCGCCCGTGGCCCCGCAAGTCCAAGAGATAGGCCGCCAACCCGGCGTCGCGCAGCCGCTCGCCCACCTCGCGCCACCGGCTCGCGTGATCCGACCAGCCATGAAGCACCAGGACCGCCGCCCGCGGTTGCGCCGGCTCGAACGCATCGTAGACGAGCTGAGTGCCGTCGGGCGCGCTGAGCGCGGGCATCAAGCCTCCGCCAGTACGCGGCGCATCAGATCGAGAGCGGCCTGGGCGCCGCGGCGCCGAATCTCGTCCCGGTCGCCGGGGAACACCCGTTTCACGGCGCGGGCGGTGGTGTGAACGCGGGCCGCGAGCCAGACCGTCCCCACCGGCTTCTCGGGCGTCCCGCCGCTCGGCCCGGCGATCCCCGTCACCGCAAGAGCGGAGTCCACGGCAAACAGCCGCTGCGCGCCCTCCGCCATGGCGCGCACGGTCTCCTCCGACACGGCGCCGTGCGCTTCGAGCACGGCGAGCGGCACCTTGAGCGCCGCGGTCTTGATCACGTCGGCATACGCGACGACGGCGCCGATAAACGTATCGGAGGCGCCCGGAATGGTGGTGATCCGCTCGGCGACCATGCCCCCGGTGCACGACTCCGCGATCCCCAGCCGATGACGGCCGCGGCGCAGCGCGTCGAGGACCACGGCGGCGAGGTCAGCGCCGTCATCGCCATACCAGTGCTCGCCCGCAGGCGCGCGCAGCCGGTCCGCCGCCGCGCTAAGACGCGCCGCGGCTTCCGTCTCCTCGAGCCCCCAGGCCGTGACCCGCAGGTCCACGCCGTCGGGTGAAGGCAGGTAGGCGAGCGTAAGCGGCGCGAGCTCTCCTTCGATCGGCCCGATGCGCTCGGCGAGCGCGGATTCGGCGATCCCCGTGGTCCGCAGCGTGCGCGACCGCACGACGCGGCGGGTCCCGCCCTGTTGACGCCGTTCGAGCCGCGGCAAGACCTCGTCCGCCAGCAGGCCCCGCATCTCACGAGGCACACCGGGGAGCAGGACGGCCACGCGGCCGCGGGCGTCCTCGACCCACAGGCCCGGTGCCGTGCCCCTCGGGTTCGGGAGGATCGTCGCGCCCTCGGGCACCTCGGCCTGGCTCTTGTTGATCTCGGGCATCGGCCGGCCGAGCCGCTGGAAGCGCGCTTCGATGCCGGCCAGCAGCTGGGGGTCGAGCACCAACCGCCGCTCGAGGAGCTGTGCCACCGCCGTCTTCGTGAGGTCGTCCCCGGTAGGCCCGAGGCCTCCCGTCGTGAGCACGAACCCCGTGCGCTCCAGCGCCTCGGCGACCGCGCTCCGGATCGCCTCGGGACGGTCGGGAACCGTAGCGCGCCGGGTGATCTCGACGCCCACCGCCGCCAGCGCGCGGCCCAGCTCCGCCGCGTTCGTGTCCAGCGTGTGGCCGAGCAGCAGCTCCGTGCCGATCGTAACGATCTCGAGCTTCACCCGGAGCTCCTGAGGAGCGCGCGGTAGCGATAGAGGTAGACGATCAGGGAGTAGACGGTGAGCAGGATCGCGCCGGCGAGCGTCACCGCCACCACCGCTCCGTGGAACTTGTCCCAGAAGATCCGGAACCGTCCCGCCCACGGATGCGCCGCCAGCACGTCCTTCCACGCAAACCAGAACAGGGTGGCGCCGATGAACACGTTCTGCACGACCGCCTTGAGCTTCCCCGCGCCCATGGCCGGGATCACGACCCCGCGGCGCCGCGCGAAGAAACGGAAGCCGGTGATCAGGAACTCGCGCCCCACGAGCAGCAGCGCCACCCACACCGGCAGGCTGCCCCACCAGGGAATGCGATAGTCCACGAGGATCGTCGGGTGCCGGGTGAGCCAGAAGATCGGGATCAGCGTGGCGAACAGGAGCAGCTTGTCGGCGATCGGATCGAGCAGCTGCCCGAGCTCGCTCACCTCGTTGTAGCGGCGCGCGAGGTAGCCGTCGATCACGTCCGAAGCGCCGGCCGCGAGGAAGATCAGGAACGCGATGACCTTGGGCCAGTAGCCTTCGATGAACGGGAGCAGCGCGATGACGGGCGTGAGGCAAATCCGCGCGAGCGTGAGCATGTTCGGCAGGGTCCACCGCATGGGACCGATCCCTCAGCTCAGCGTCTTCAACACCATCTTACTGACCGCCTTGAGGGTGTCGAACACGCCGTCCCCGCGGATCGCCACCGCCTCGCTGTAGGGAGCCCGGCCGATCCACTGCGAGTCGATTTTCTCCACGAGGTTACGGCCGACGTGGACCGGGTCGGGGGTCACCTTCTGGCGGGCGCGCTCCTCGATCGGCCAGCCCGGGTTCAGGGCCTCCTGAAGCTCCCGCACCGGGGCGGCGTTGGGCAGGTCGCGCTTGTTGTACTGGATGACGAACGGGATCTTGGTCACGTCGTAGCCGTACTCCGCCATGTTGTCGTACAGGTTCTGCATCGATTCGGCGTTCGCTTCCATGCGCTCGATCTGGCTGTCGGCCACGAACACGATTCCATCCACGCCCTTGAGGATCAGCTTGCGGCTGGCGTTGTAGTAGACCTGCCCGGGGACGGTGTAGAGGTGGAAGCGCGTCTTGAAGCCGCGGATCGTGCCGAGGTCGACCGGCAAGAAGTCGAAGAACAGCGTGCGCTCGGTCTCGGTGGCGAGCGAGATCATCTTACCGCGGGTGTTGGGCGAGACCTTGCCGTAGATGTGCTCCAGGTTGGTCGTCTTGCCGCCCAGACCCGGCCCGTAATAGACGAGCTTGCAGTTGATCTCGCGGGACGCGTAGTTGATCATCGACATGGACGCGCCCCGTCACCCGAACAGTTTGTCAATTTCGTCTTCCGCCCCCTCCAGAACCCCTTTCTGCGGGGCGGCCGGGCCGGTGCCCACACCTTTGAACATCTCCTCGAACGCCTGGGTCAGCTTCTGGACCGCGCGCTTGCCTTTGAGCTTGACGAGGCCCAGGGTCGTGCGCTGGTCGAACAGCACGACCAGGATCACGCGCTTCGCCACATCGGCGAGGAACATCGACTCCTTCTCGCCCTGGTGCACGAGCGAAGCGAACTCGTTCTCGCCGATCATCCTCGCCAGCTGGTCGTTGGCGCTGAAGTCGGCGGCCGTGAGGGAGGCGAACGCGGTGGAGTCGAACTGGGGAGCCTCGCCCACCGTGGCGACCAGCTGCCCGGCGCGATCCACGAGCAGCGCGCAGCGGGCGTTCGACTCCCGCAGGAACGCCTGCAACTGCGCCTGGATCTGCTGGAAGTCGTTCTCGCTAAACGACCAGCTGGCCGCTCCGGCCATCCGTCTCCCCGATCAGTCCGTCTCCGACATCTCGCGCCGCGCCAGCAGCGCCTGCGCGATCGTCACGCCGTCGGCGTACTCGAGGTCGCCGCCCACGGGCAGCCCCCGCGCGATGCGGGTCACCCGCACGCCCGTCGGCTTCAGCACCTGCTGGAGGTAGGTCGCCGTGACCTCCCCTTCCATCGACGGGTTGGTGGCCACGATCACCTCGCGCACCTCGGAGCCGTTGGCGACGCGCTCCGTGAGACGATCGAAGCCCAGCGCCTCCGGCCCCACCCCTTCCAGCGGGCTCAATCGACCGCCCAGCACGTGGTAGCGCCCCCGGAACTGGCCGGTGCGCTCGATCGCCGCGACATCCGCCGCCGCCTCCACCACGCACAACACGCTCGCGTCACGCCGCGGGTCGGCGCAGATGGCGCACGGATCCCCGTCCGTGAGCGTGCCGCACACACTGCACGTCGTCACGCGCGCGCGCACGTTTCGGATCGCGTCCGCCAGGCGCGCGGCGCTCTCCGCCGGCTGCTTCAGCAGGTAAAACGTGAGACGCTGCGCGGTCTTGTGTCCGATCCCCGGGAGCTTGGCCAGCTCCGTCACGAGATCATCGATCGCCGACACGGCAGACTACAGCGGCAGCTGAAACGGGAACGGTAATCCCGCGGCGAGCTTCTTCACTTCCGCCTGGTAGAGCTCGGCGGCACGCTGCTGCGCCTGAGACACCGCGGCGAGGACCAGGTCCTCGAGCATCTCGATGTCTCCCTGGGCGACGGCCTGGGGATCGATCCTGATCGCGCGAATCCGGCCCCGCCCGTCGGCGGTAGCCTGTACCATGCCCCCGCCGGCCGAGGCGGTCACGGTCTGTTGCGCCAGCTGTGACTGGATCTCCGACAGCCGGAACTGCATCTGCTGTCCCAGCTGGAGTAGGTTGGATAAATCCGCCATACGCCGAAAGTTTACCCCTCGCTCCCAAGGCATGCAAGCACTTACTCGAGCAACTCCAAATCTAACGCTTCCACGGCCGCATTGAGGCCCGGGTCCCGGGCGCGCAGCATCTGCAAGCGCTCTTGCCGCGCGCTCTCTTCCGTGAGCCGCGCCGGGCGGGTCGCCACATTCGTGATCGCCGTCACACTCCCGGCGGGCGAACCCATCGCCGCCGCGCCGCCTGACGCGACCTGCACGCGGATCGGCTCGGTCACGTAGCGCCCGATCAATGGCGCGAGGGCGTCGCGTTGCCGCTCGATTCCCTCGGCGTGGACCGGGTTGAGGTCGAGCAGCCGGATCGCCACGGTGCTGCCCTCGAGACCCGCGATCTCCGCCTGCGCGAGCAGCGCGCCCAGCAACGGACTCCTGGCGCGCGCGTCCTCGACGATCCGCGGCCAGAGGGCACGGAGTCGCTCGAGGGTCAGCGGACCTTTCTCGGGCGGACCGGCCGACGGGTGCTCGTCCAGACTCTCGGAACGCTCGGGATGCGGGATGCGGGATGCCGAATCCTCTGGATGCGAGATGGGGGAGGCGGGATGCGTGGGTGTCGCACGCAACGCGGCGTCGCGCAATACCGGCGGGGCTGTGGGGCCGCTTCCCGCATCCCGCTTCCCGCCTCCCGCGTTCGGCATCCCGCTTCCCGGTGCCGCCACGCCGAGGGCGTTCAGCACCTGCCCGAGCTCGACCGTGCGACCCATCATCGCCCAGCGCAACAGCAACAGCTCGACCGTCAGGCGCATGGTCCCGCCCGTGCGCAGCTGGCTCTCCATCTCGGTGAGCACGCCCAGCATTCGGACGACGTCGGCGGCCGGAACGAGCGAGCTGTACTTCTGGACCAGGAGCTGCATCCCTTCGGTGAGGCCTTCCGGCCGACCACCCAGCCCGGCGAGCAGGACCGCGCGCAGCGTCTCCCCCGCCCCGCTCACGAACTCGCCCAGGTCCGCTCCCGCATCCACGAGGCGGTCCACCAGCGGAAAGACGGCGCGCGCATCGCGCTCCGCGACGAGCCGCAGCAGCTCGCCGTAGGTCTCGTCGGGAATCAGGCCGAGCACGCCGCGGACGCGCTCGACGGTGACGGGCCCCTCGCCGAAGGAGAGCACCTGGTCGAGGAGCGAGAGGCCGTCGCGCATCCCGCCGTCGGCGCTCTTCGCGATGAGCCGGAGGGCGTCCTCCTCCGCCGCGAGCCCTTCGGCGGCGAGCACCTGCTTCAGGCGCTCGACGATCGCGCGCGGGCCGATGCGCCGGAAGTCGAAGCGCTGCAGGCGCGACAGGATCGGCGTGGCGCTCTGCGCGATCTTCTGCGGCTCCGTGGTCGCGAACACGAACACGACGCGCGGCGGCGGCTCCTCGAGAATCTTGAGGAGCGTATTCCAGGCCTCGCGGGTCAACATGTGGGCCTCGTCCACGATGTACACCTTGTGGCGGTGCTCCGCCGAGGCGGCGTACATCGCGCGCTCGCGCAGGTCGCGCGCGTCGTCCACTCCGCGATTCGACGCGGCGTCGAGCTCGACGACGTCGAGGTTCGCCGCCCCGTTCCAGATCCGCGTACAGGAGTCGCACTCGCCGCACGGCTCCCCCGCGGGCGAGCGCCGCTCGCAATTCAATGCCATGGCGAGGATCCGCGCCGCGGTGGTTTTTCCGACGCCGCGCGGGCCGGCGAACAGGTAGCCATGGGCGACACGATCGCTCGCCACGGCGCCGCGCAGCGCGGCCCCCACGTGGTCCTGCGCGATCAGGTCGGCGAACTGTTTGGGGCGGTATTTGCGAGCTAACGCGATCAAGACGCCAGGAGGCAGGTGAGAGGTGTCAGGGTAGACGCACAGACGCGTAGACGCACAGTTGGTGAACAGGATCCAGGAAAGGGAGAAAGCACGCCCACTCTCTCAATCTCAATACTGTTCACCCCTGTGCGTCTGTGCGTCTGCATCCGTTCACTGCTCACGAGTTGAATGCCCCAGGCACCCCGCAGCGTAATCCGGTCTCGTTTAGCGCTGCTCCCTGCGGGGGCCTGACGCGGTTCACGAGTGGACGACCTGCGGACCTGGGGCGGAAGAAAGCTAGCGGGTCGCGCGACCGGCGCCAAGTCGGCGCCCGCTGGAGTCGGACGCTAGCGGCGGGCTGGCACGACCTCCACGGTCACGCTGGTCCTGAGGCCGGCGAACAGCGTCACCTCGGTGCTGCCAACGTCCATTGCCTTGAACTTCAGGATCGCGGCCGAGCTGTCCGGTTGCACGGCGACGAGCTTCACGAGCCGCGATCGCGCGTTGAACTGTCTCGCCATCTCGCGCAGCGGCCCCAACAGGCCTGCCATCGCACCCGAATTGCCGTACCCGTCCCGGGCCTTGAGCGTCAACGTGAACGGAGCGCCGACCTCGACCACGATGTGACCCCCGTCGACGCGGGTTCCGTCCCGCTCGAGCATCAGCTCGACCGGCACACCGGCGTCCACGTACAGCGTCGCTTGCTTCTGCACCGAGTCGAGCGTCGCCGTGACGATCGCGGTCCCGGCCTTCGAGCCCAATGTCACGTCCAGTCGAACCTGTCCCGCCGAGTCGGTGACGGCGCTGTCCGGCGCGATCTCCGCGTTGACGGCCCGGAATGAGACCCGCTTGTTCGGAAGGGGATTGCCCGCAATGCCACGCGCCTGGAAGACGATCGGCTCGGTCAGCCGGCTGCGGACGACGCCGCGCTGCCCGTCGCCGGCGATGAAGCCCGTTCCTATCCCCGAGAGGATGTTCGGCACGGTTGCGTCTACGGAGGCGAGCCTCGCTGCGCGCGCGAAAACGTCGATCCTCCCCCCCGGCTCGCGGATGCCGGCCCGCGGGATCACGAACAGCGCGCGCCCGAGCGAGTCGGTCGTGCGCGTGTCCGCGACCACGCCCATCGTAGCCCGCGCCGGCCGCAGCTCGATCACCTCACCGGCGACGGGATTCCCGAACGAGTCCCGCACCGCCACGGGCAACGCGACAGTCCCAGCCCCCGGCGGCCCAAGGTCGAGCTGTTGGGGCACCTCGACGTGCGCGGGCGCGCCGGGGCGGACCACGAGCTCGGCCTGCGGCCTGCCCGGCAACACGCCGCCCAGAGCGCCCACGACCTCCATTCGGTATCTGGCCGCCCGCCGGCCGGCCGGCACGTGAAACGCCGCAAATCCGCTGTCGTCGGCGACGGCCTCGACGTCGCTTGCCGCCCCTCCGGGAATCGCGGCGCTCCCCCGCAGCGCGAGCTTGAAGCCGCCCGCAGCAGTCCCGTCGCTCCTCTTCGCCTGAACCAGGACGAGGGCATCCGCACCCGGGCCGACCACCACGCGCGGCGAAAGCAACGAGGCCACGACCGCCGTCGGCGGGAGCGGGGCGGTCGGCGGGGGAGAGGATACCGGCTGGCGCGGGGAGACCGACGCGTGAGACGCTGCCGCCGGAGTAGGAGCGGCGAGCCTGGCCTGCCGGGGCGCGCGCGCGGCGCAGCCGACCACGCTGCCCAGCACGTCGGGATCCGCGCCCATGGCGCGCAAGTCCGCCCAATCCCGCTCTGTGGGGCGAAACGCGAGGCAGTTGCGGCGGATGAGGGCCGCGACCTCTCCGGCACCGATCAGGGGGTTGGAGAGGAGACGAATCACGTCGCTCTTGCGGAGCGGCTCGCCCCCCTGCGCTCCTTGCGCCACAGCCCACGTCATGCTGCTCAGCGCGATCACACAGACGAGTGCCGCAGCAGGGCGATGCGAAACGACCGGGCGACGGTGGAGGACCAGGGGCGTCACGGTCGCGGACAGGATGAGCGCTCGAAC
>DATDFP010000122.1:0-20594 GCA_036522535.1 Gemmatimonadales bacterium | reverse complement strand
CCAGCATCGCCGCCGCATCGCGCGCTTCATCGGGCGTGAGATCGGCGAAATCCGCCGCGCGCAGGCGCTCCTCGGGGCTCGCTCCCATTCGGACGGTCCGCTCGACCACGCCGGTCACCTCCGCACCGCCCCGTGGCTCCGCTCCGAAGCTGATGTCCGCCCGCGGACCCTGCCGCTGGCGGATGCGCGGCAGCGCCTCTGATGGGCCGCCCCCCACCGTGCCGCGGCGCCAGAAGAGGTCGAACGCCGCGTCATAGGTCGCCCGCTCCTCGCGCCGCCGAACGAAGACCGCCCGCCCGGCCGCCTTGACATCCCCGCGCCGGTCCACCCCCAACAACGCCAGCACCTGCGCGAACCGGCGCGTCTGGTCGGCGTCGGCGCTCAGTCCCGCGCGCCGCAGCATTCGCCCGAACAGCACCACGTTCGCCGCCAGGGCCTCGCCCCTCACCGCCGGTCCGTCCGTCATCCCGTGGTCTCGTGCGACGTGTGACCTGTGACGTGCGACCTGGCGTCGCCTTTCATACCGGTCCGAACCTCGTCCAGCAGCTTCGAGGCCCCGCCGCCGCGCAGCGCGCTCACGTCCTCCTGGTGCTTGAGCAGCGCGCCGAGCGTGCGCTCGATCTGCTCCGCCTCGAGCCGCGTGGCGCCCAGCGCGGCGAGGGCCGCCGCCCAGTCGATCGTCTCGGCGATCCCCGGGACCTTCGTGAGGTCGACCGAGCGCAGCCGCTGCACGAACCCCACCACCTCGCGGGCGAGCGTCTCCGGCAGCTCCGGCATGCGGCGCGTCAAGATCGCGAGCTCCCGTTCGGCAGTCGGGTAGTCGATCCAGTGGTACAGGCAGCGACGCTTGAGCGCGTCGTGGATCTCGCGCGTGCGGTTGCTCGTGATGATGACGCGCGGCGGCCGCTCGGCCTTGATGGTGCCGATCTCGGGGATCGTGATGGCAAAGTCGGCCAGCACCTCGAGCAGGTACGCCTCGAACTCCTCGTCCGCGCGGTCGATCTCGTCGATCAAGAGCACCGGGGGCGCGCGGTGGGAGTTCCCCAGCGCCCTGAGCAGCGGCCGCCGGATCAGAAACGCCTCGCTGAAGATGTCGCGCGTGGCCGCGGACTTCGCCTCGCCCCGCGCCTCGAGCAGGCGGATCTCCAGCATCTGGCGCGGATAGTCCCATTCGTAGACGGCCGTGTTGACGTCGAGCCCCTCGTAGCACTGCAGCCGGATCAGCTCCGTGTCGAGCACGGCGGCGAGCGTCCGGCCCACCTCCGTCTTCCCCACCCCGGCCTCACCCTCGAGCAGGAGCGGCCGCTCGAGGGCGAGCGATAGGTACAGGGCAGTCGCGAGGTCCCGATCCGCGACGTAGCGCTCGGCGTCGAAACCGGCCTGGAGGGCATCGATGCTGAGGGCGTCCATATAGTGGAAGGAATGTAACGAGCGTTGTCGGACAGGTAGGGGCGCAGCATGCTGCGCCCCTACACCGGCGGGATGCCTACGTCGCCCGCTCCCCCACACGCTCGGCGAAGGTCCGCCAGAATCCCTCTGTCAGCTTCTTCGCGGTGCCCTTCAAGAGCCGCGCCCCGACACTCGCCACCGTGCCGCGCACCTCCGAGGTGGCGTCCCAGCGGAGCCGCGAGCGGTTCGGCGCCACGGGCTCGATCTCGAGGGCGGTGCGCACGTCGAGGCCTGAGCCCGGGGCATTGCCGTGGGCCGACATGGTGAGGCGTTTGGGGGGGACGACTTCCGACAGCTCGACGTCGATCTGGAACTTGACCTTCACGCTCCCCACGCCGACGCCCGCAACCACCTTGAAGTGCCGGTCGTCCACCACCTCGACCGATTCCACGCCCGGAGCGACCGACGCCACGAACTCATGGTCCAGCAACCGCTTCCAGACCTGATCGGGGGGCGCCGCGATCTCGGGCGCTCCCGAAAACTCGAGCCGCACTATGCAGCCCGAGCCAGGGCCCCGGCCAGCGCGCGGCGCGCGGCCAGCTGCGCGAGGTGGATCCGGTACTCCGCCGGGGCGTGGATGTCCTCGTTTGCCTCGACGCCCGCCACCGCCCCCTCGGCGACCTGCGCGATCACGTCCGCCGCGCCGTCGCGCGTGGTCCCCACGAGCCGGGGCAGCGTAGCCAGGAACGGCGTGTCGGCGAGCCCCGTGAAGGCGAGGTCCGCGCGCGAGAGCTTCGCCTTCGCGACGGCCACGAGCGCTGCCGCCCCGACGAGCGCGTAGCCCGACGCCGCTTGATCGAAGCTGACGTACGCCGTGCCCGCGCCCTTGGGGAGCCCCGGGAGCCGGATCTCAGTGAGCAACTCGTTCGGCTTCAGCGCGGTGGCAAACGGCCCCCGGAAGAACTTGCGCGCCGGCACCGAGCGCTTCCCGCCCTTCGACTGCAGCACGAACGTCGCGTCGAGCACCAGCATCACCGGCGGCATGTCCGCCGCGGGGTCGGCATGGGCGAGCCCGCCGCCGATCGTGCCGACGTTCCGCACCTGCAGGTCGCCGATGCGCTCCGTCACCTCGGCGATCAGCGGGTATCGGTCCCGCACGGGCTTCGATTCGAGCAGCTCGCGGTACGTGGTAGCGGCGCCGATGCGTAATCCCGCGCCCGCGGGCTTGATTCCCTTGAGCTGCGGCAGGTGCCCGATGTCGATCAACCTGCCCGGCTGAGCGAGCCGGAGCTTGAGGAGCGGCAGCAGGCTGTGCCCCCCGGCGATGAACTTCGCGTCCTTGCCGACCGTCTTGAGCGCCTCGGCGACGCTCTTCGGGCGCACGTAATCGAACGCAGCCGGAATCATCGCCCGCCTCCCTTCGCCTGCTGAATCGCGGCCCACACCCGGGCCGGCGTGAGTGGCTTGTCGATGTGGGTGACGCCGAGCGGCGCGAGCGCGTCGCACACCGCGTTCACGAGGGTCGGCACCGAGGCGATGGTTCCGGTCTCCCCCACCCCCTTCACCCCGAGGGGGTTCACGGGCGACGGGGTTACGGTGTGCGCGGTCTCGATCCTCGGCATCTGCGACGCCTTCGGAACGGCGTAGTCCATCAGCGTCCCGCTGACGAGTTGGCCCTCCTCGTCGTACACCGCCATCTCCTGCAGCGCCTCGCCCAGCCCCTGGACCACGCCGCCGTGCACCTGACCTTCGACGATCATGGGATTGATCTGCGGCCCGCAGTCGTCCACGGCGAGGTAGCGCAGGATCTTCACCTCGCCGGTCTCGGCGTCCACCTCGACGGTGCAGACGTGCGTGCCGAATGGGTACACGAAGTTGGACGGATCGAAGAAAGCCGTCGCCTCGAGCCCGGGCTCGACTCCGGGAGGCAGGTTCCACGCCACGTTGGCCATGAGCGCGAGCTCACCGAAGGTCTTCCCTTTGTCGGGGGAGCCCTTCACGACGAATTTCCCGTCCTTCCACTCGAGGTCGGCCTCGCTCGCCTCGAGCAGGTGCGCCGCGATCTTCTTCGTCTTCTCCTTCACCCGCTGCGCCGCGAGCTTCACGGCGCTGCCGCAGACCGCCGTCGTCCGGCTCCCGTACGTCCCCCACCCTTGTGGCGTGGCTTCCGTGTCGCCCGCCACGACCTCCACGTTCTCGATCGGGACCCCGAACTCGTCGGCGACGATCTGCGCGAACGTCGTCTCCTCGCCCTGCCCGTGCGGCTTGGCCCCGATGTACGCCCGCACCACGCCGGTCGGGTACACCCGCACGAGCGCGCTGTCGTACAACCCGCCGCCGAACCCGACTGCGCCCGCGACCTGCGAGGGCCCGAGCCCGCAGATCTCGCAATACGTCGTGACCCCGATGCCGAGGAAGCGCCCTTCCTTCCGGCCCTTCGCCTGCTCGGAGCGGAACTTCTTGTACTCGACGAGCTTCAGCGCCTTGTCGAGCGCACCGGCGTAGTCGCCGGAATCGTACGTGATCCCCGTGGCGACCGTGTAGGGGAACTTGTCTTTCGGGATCAGGTTTTTCTTCCGCACCTCGACCGGATCCTTCCCGATCTGCTGCGCGTAGAGGTTGATAATCCGCTCGAGCAGAAAGGTCGCTTCGGGGCGCCCCGCGCCGCGGTAGGCGTCCACGGGCGTGGTCGTCGTGTAGACGCCGTACACCGTGACCGAGATGTTGGGGATCGTATAGGGACCGGAACACATTAGGCCGTGCAGGATCGTCGGAATTCCCGGAGCCGCGGTCGACGCGTAGCCGCCCAGCCCCGCGTACACCCGGGTGCGGAGCCCCGTGATGGTCCCGTCCGTCGTGCCGCACAGCTCCACGTACTGGACGTGGTCGCGGCCGTGGATCGTCGCCTTGTAGTTCTCCGAGCGATCCTCGGTCCACTTCACGGGCCGCTTCAACTCCATCGCCGCGAAGCCGACCAGCGCCTCGTCCGCGTAGCCCGGGATCTTGCTGC
Source organism: Gemmatimonadales bacterium (assembly GCA_036522535.1). Lineage (GTDB taxonomy): Bacteria > Gemmatimonadota > Gemmatimonadetes > Gemmatimonadales > GWC2-71-9 > AG12. The sequence continues at coordinate 16,195 of DATDFP010000122.1, read as the reverse complement.
CGAACCCGCCGCCCACTTCGGGCGCGATCACGCGGATCCGGTGTTCCGGCAGCTTCAGCATGACGGACAAGAGGAACCGGTGGATGTGCGGGTTCTGGCTCGTGATCCACGCGGTGAGCTGGCCGGTGCCGGGATTGTAGCTCGCGCACGCGGCGCGCGGCTCCATTGCGGTGGGGAGCAGGCGGTTCTGTAGGATCCGCTGCTCCACCTTGACCGGCGCCTCGGCGAACGCCTTGTCGGCGTCGCCCCCGGCCACCTTCCAGGTGAACGCGATGTTGCCCGGCACGTCGGCGTGGAGCTGCGGCGCGCCCGCCTTGGTCGCCATCTCGGGGTCCACGACGGCGTCGAGGGGCTCGTAGTCCACGTCGATCAGGTCGAGCGCGTCCCGCGCCACAGCGCGCGACTCGGCGACCACGAGCGCTACTCCGTCGCCCACGTAGCGGACGGTGTCGACCGCGAGCGGGGGATGGGGCGGCACCTTGAGATCGCAGTTCGGCACGTTCCATGCGCAGGGGACGGGGTTGACCTTCTCTTTGATGTCCGCCCCGGTATATACGGCCACGACCCCAGCCGCCCGCTTCGCCTTCGCGACGTCGACCTTCTTCAGGCGCGCGTGGGCGTAGGTGCTGCGCAGGACGCTCGCGTACAACAGGCCCGGCAGCTTCACGTCGTCGGTGTACGTCGCTGCCCCGGTGATGAGCCGCGGATCCTCGCGCCGCTTGATGCCGGAGCCGAAGAGCGTTGCCATGGCGGATCCCCTAGCGCTTCGCGCCGGCCGCGGCCTGGATCGCGGCCACGATGTTCTGATAGCCGGTGCAGCGGCAGAGATTGCCTTCGATCGCGTGGCGGATCTCGACCTCGCTGGGCTCGGGGTTCTGGGAGAGCAGATCCACCGCCGTCATGATGAAGCCGGGCGTGCAGAACCCGCACTGCAGCCCGTGCTTGTCCCAGAACGCCTGCTGCAGCGGATGCAAGCCGTCGTCCCCGCTCAGGCCCTCGATAGTCGTGATCTCCGCGCCTTCCGCCTGCACGGCGAGGACGGTGCAGCTCTTCACCGCGCGACGGTCGATGAGCACGGTGCACGCGCCGCACTGGCTCGTATCGCAGCCGATGTGCGTGCCCGTGAGGTCGAGCTCGTCACGCAGCACGTACACGAGCAACGTCCTCGGCTCGACCTCGACCGTGCGGGCCGCGCCGTTGACGTTCAAAGTGATGGAGCGCTTCATGGAGCCGGCTCGCTTTCTTCTTATACGATCCTCGGGAGAGGGTGCGTAATATGCCGCCGCGCCGGGCGGGCGCAACGCTAGCCCCTAAACCGATACCGTCTCCCCATCCGCCGCGATCTTCACGTTCCACCCATAGCGCTTCCCGATCGCGTCGGCGAGCCCCCGCGCCCCTTCCGGCTCGCCATGCACCAGATAGGTCACGCGCGGCGGACGCTCGAGACCCCCGAGCCAGCGGAGGATGTCGCCGCAGTCGGCGTGCGCGGACAGGGCGTCGATGCGTTCCACGGCCGCGCGCACCGGCACCGTCTGGCCGAACATCTTCAGCTCGGTTGCGCCCTCCTCGAGCGCGCGGCCGCGCGTCCCTTCCGCCTGGAATCCGGCCAGCAGCACGGTGGTACGCGGATCGGGCAGCCGCCGGGCGAGATGGTGCAGGATGCGACCGCCCGTGGCCATGCCGCTCGAGGAGATGATGACCGCCGGACCCGGCACCGCGTTGATCGCTTTCGACTCCTCCACCGTCCGGGCGACGTGCAGGTGGCGGGTGGCGAGCGGCCGGTCGCCCGACGCGAGCGCCTGCGCCATCTCGGCGTCGTAGTCCTCCGGGTGACGCCGGTAGATGTCCGTCACCTCGATCGCCATCGGACTGTCGATGTACACCGGGAGCGCCGGCACCCGTCCCGCGTTCTCGAGCCGGTGCAGCATCCACAAGAGCTCCTGCGTCCGGTCGACCGCGAAGGCGGGCACGAGGACCACGCCGCCCCGCCGGGCAGACGCGGTCACGATGCGTGCGAGATCGTCTTCCGCGCCGGGTGGATGAGTTCGGTCGCCGTAGGTCGATTCGAGGAGGAGCACGTCGGCGGCCGGCACGGGCTCGGGGTCGCGGAGGATCGGGCGGTCGTAGCGTCCGATGTCGCCCGAGAAGACCAGGCGCACTCCGTCGAGGGCGAGCTCCACGGTCGCGGCGCCGAGGATGTGCCCGGCGCGCCGCAGCGTGGCGGTCACACCGCCGGCGACCGGGAACGACTCGCCGTAGGTGCGCGGCTCTGCGAGCCGCAGCGCCGCCTGGGCGTCCGCCACGCCGTACAGCGCGAGCGCGGGCCGATGCTTCGAATACCCGCGGCGGTTCGCCCGCTCGGCGTCCTCTTCCTGCAGGCGCGCGGCGTCGGGCAGCACCACGGCAAGCAGGTCCGCAGTACCCGGCGTGCAGTACACGGGCCCCCGGAACCGCTGCCGGGCGAGGAGGGGCAGGTATCCAGAGTGGTCGATGTGCGCGTGGGACAGCACTACGGCGTCGATCGATTCCCCATCGGTGATGCGCTCGCTCCAGTTCCGCAGGCGCAGCGCCTTCACGCCCTGGAACAGTCCGCAGTCGAGCAGAATGCGGCGCCCGCCGGCGGTGAGGAGATGCATCGAGCCGGTCACGGTGCCCGCGGCGCCGAGAAACTGGAGGGTTGGGCCCACCCGGAAACCTCTAGGACAGACGGTTAGACGTCCAGACGTCTAGGACAGACGGCTAGACGTCTAGACGGCTAGCCGGTGTGAGGACGGAGGGCCCAGGAAGGCCTAACTCACCGCTCCCCCCTCGCAGCCGCTAGACGTCTGGACGTCTAGCCGTCTGCCCCAGAGACGTCTAGCCGTCTAGGTTGTCCCTGTGATTCGTCTCAAACGGGTATACGAGCCCGCGCGTCCAGCGGACGGCAAGCGCTTCCTGGTGGAGCGACTCTGGCCGCGGGGAATAAAGAAGGAGGCATTGCGGCTCGACGCCTGGTTGCCGGAGGTGGCCCCCACGCCCGCGCTGCGCAAGTGGTTCCACCACGACCCGGCGCGCTGGGCCGAGTTCCAGGAGCGCTACCGGGCCGAGCTCGACGCCCGGCCCGACACGTGGGCAATCCTGCTCGATGCGGCCCGCAAAGATACCGTGACCCTGCTGTTCAGCGCGCGCGACGTGGAGCACAACAACGCGGTCGCCCTGAAGCTCTATCTCGAGGCCAAGCTGCGGCGGGGATAGCCTCACCCCCTGGCCGCTGGTCGATCATCGGCCCGGGGCCGCTCAGTGAAACGTGACGCCCAGCCCCAGGTCGATGACGTTTTGTCTCCAGCCCGTGGCCGTCGTCAGACCGCCGCTCGTCGCAACGTCGAAGTCCGCAAGCGCCCCATACACGAAGTTCGCCACGGGGGTCAGGGACACGTTGCGGCCCACGCGGACATCGTAGCCGACGCCGACGGTGAGCCCCCACCCCGTTCCGTCGCTGGAGGGACTGGTGTCGACGTGGTAGTTTGAGAAGCCCAAACCGCCGGTGAGAAACAGGCCGCTGCCGGCGACCGGGTAGTAGTAGAGGGAGCCCGTGACGTTTCCCATCGTCTCGGTCGCCCCGCCGCTCGAGTGCGACCAGCCATTCACGCCGCCGCCGATCAGCACGTGCCGGCTGGGCGTGCCGCCGAGCTTGAGAAACGCGGTGACCCCACCCGTCCTGGGCCCGCTGTCGCAGTTGTCGCACCTGATGTCGGCCGAGCCGTACCCGAGGCCGAACCCGACCCAAAACCCCTCGCGGCGCTGCGGGTACTGTGCCCGAGCTCTGGGCACGACCGCCAGCGCAAGGATGCCGAGGGACGTCACTACGCGTGAGATACGCATGGAGGGCTCCGTGGAAGTCGTCACGGCAACGGCCATTTCCGTGCCCAGATCGGCGAGGAGCCCCTAACGGCCGCGGTGTCCTCTCGGAGTGACACGAGCCGGGAGATGCAATGGAGCCACACTGCGCGGGCTAATATGCGACAATTCCCACAAATTCTGCTAAAAATGCGGTACTTTGGGCACGAGCCTCCGGCATGTGTGATGCTCCTCCGCGCACTGAGCTCCGGAATGTGCAAAAACTGCAGGATTCGTTTGACACCGCCATCGAGGTTTGCTAGCTTCACGCCATGAAACTCATAACTACCATCGTACGGCCCGAACGGCTCCCCGAAGTCAAGGCGGCACTGTTCCGGGCCGGCGTCACCGGGATCACGCTGAGCCGCGTCAGCGGTCACGGGGGCGAGCAAGAGATCGTCGGGCAGTACCGCGGCACCACCGTAGTCATGGAGTTCCACGAGAAGGTGAAGATCGAGATGGTCTGCTCGGAGCCGTTCGTCGAGCCGTGCATCAAGGCCATCCTCTCGTCGGCGCGCACCGGTGAAGTCGGCGACGGGAAGATCTTCGTCCAACCGATCGAGCGGGTGGTCCGCATTCGCACGGGCGAGCTGGACAACGCGGCGCTCACCGCAGTGAACGCGGACCAGGTGCAGCGGGCGGCGCTCGAGAACGCCCAGCACGCGAGCGCGGTTGCCGGGGAGGAGCCATGAGGCTGCCGCTGCTTGCGGTGGACGCCGCCACCATCTCGGCAGGCGACACCGCCTGGGTGCTCGCGTCCACGGCGCTGGTGATGGTCATGACGGTGGGGCTGGCGTTCTTCTACGGCGGCCTGGTGCGGCCGAAAAACGCGCTCAATACGATGATGATGAGCGTCGTTGCGCTGGGGTTGATCAGCGTGCAGTGGGTGTTGTTCGGCTACTCCATCGCATTTGGGCACGGCACGCCCTTCTGGGGTGGGCTCGCCTGGGTGGGCTTCAAGGGCGTGGGCCTCGACCCCGACCCCGCCTACGCCGCCACGATCCCGCTGCAGGCGCATGCGATGTTCCAGCTGATGTTCGCGATCATCACCCCGGCGTTGATCTCCGGGGCGATCGTCGAGCGGATGCGGTTTCGCGCCTACGTCGCCTTCCTCCTTCTGTGGGCGACGTTCGTGTACGACCCACTGGCCCACTGGGTGTGGGGCGCGGGGGGCTGGCTGCAGAAGCTGGGCGCGCTCGACTTCGCCGGCGGCACGGTGGTGCACATCAGCGCAGGGGTCTCGGCGCTGGTCGCCGCGCGTATGCTCGGGCCGAGGAGGGACTTCAAGCGCACGGCGATCGTCCCGCACAACGTACCCCTGGTGCTGCTCGGCGCCGGCCTGTTGTGGTTCGGCTGGTTCGGCTTCAACGCAGGCTCGGCTCTCGCCGCGAACGGCCTGGCTGCGGCGGCGTTCACCAACACCAATACCGCGGCGGCTACCGCGCTCGTCACGTGGGCATGCCTGGATCTGTTCCGCACGGGCAAAATCACGGCCGTGGGCGCGGCGACCGGGCTGGTCGTCGGGCTCGTCGGCATCACGCCCGCGGCGGGGTACATCACCGCGCCGGCGTCGCTCGCCGTCGGGGCGCTGTCCGCGCTCGTGAGCTACACGGCGATCCAGATCCGCTCCACGACGCGGCTCGACGACTCGCTCGACGTGTTCTCCTGCCACGGGCTCGCCGGGGTGGCTGGGGCCATGCTGACCGGCGTGTTCGCGACCAAGCTCGTCAACCCGGCCGGCGGGGACGGCTGGCTGGCCGGCAACTTCGCGCAAATGGGCGTGCAGCTCGTGGCGGTGCTGGCGGCGGCCGCGCTCGCGGCGATCGGGACGGCGATCATCATGGTCGTCGTGAACGTCACGCTCGGCGCCAAGGCGGGCGTGCGCGAACAGCTCAGCGGCCTCGACCTGAGCGAGCACGGCGAAGAGGCTTATTTCGGCGGGGAGCAGGGGGCGCTCGCCGGTGCCGGTGTGATCGGCGAGGGCGTGATCGTTTCGCACATGGAGGCGGAAGTCATCAAGGCGGCGGCCGTGGCCGGGTAGTCACCCGCAGGCTTCGATGGCCTCGGCGTACTCCCGGCCCATGCGCTCGAGGGAGAAGAGCTTCATCGCACGCTCGCGGGCCGCGATTCCGAGCGCGTGGCCGCGATCGGGGTCCGCGAGCAGATGGGCGAGGGCCCCGGCGAACGCGCCGGGGTCGTCGGTTGGCGTGAGCACACCCGTGTTTCCCAGCACCTCGGGGAGCGCGCTTCCCCCGCCCGCCGCGGCCGCGACCACCGCGCGGCCACAGGCCATCGCTTCCGCGATGGCGAGCCCGAAGGTTTCCACCGCGCAGGCGTGGACCAGGCAGGCGGCGGCGTTGTACGCGCCGACCAGCTCTTCGGGCGAAAGAAACCCCAGGAGCCGCACGTCGATGCGGAGCGCGGCCGCCCGATCCCGGATCTCTGCTGCGGCCCCGCCCGCGCCGCACGCGACGAGCGGCGGAGCGACGGGCCCGAGCCCGGCCAGCGCGCCGACCAGCCAATCGTAGCGCTTCTCCCGCTCCAGCGCGCCCACGGCCAGAACGAACGGGCGCTCGCCCAGGCCGTGGCGCCGGCGGAAGTCAGCGCCCGCCTCCGGGTCGGGCCGAAACCGCGCGACGTCCACCCCCTCGTAGATCACCCGCCGGGGCGGCCGGAGCATGAAGGGCGCGATGTCCCCGGCTTGCGCCTCCGCAGTGCGGGTGAGAAAAATCGTCATGCGCACGCGGCGGTAGGCCAGCCGGACGATCGGATCGCGCGGCGGGGTCGCCCCGCCCACGTTGTGCCGGTACACCAACCCCAGACGGCGGGCCAGGGACGCGAGCGCGCCCAGGCGGAGGTCCCGCGGCTTCTCGGCGACGAGGACCTCTACTCCCAACCCTTCGAGTGTGCGCGCGAGCACCCGCGACTCGCGGAGCCCCGTGTCCCGAATCGCCAGCTCGCGTACCCGGAGGCCCTGCGCGGCGAAGCCCGCCGTGACCGCGGGCGCGGTGGCGAGGATGTGGACGTTGTGGCCCCGCGCCGCGAGGCCCCGCGCCACGTTGGCCAGGCTCGTCCCGGAGCCGCGCCAGGCGCGGGCGGACGAGAGCAGCGCCACGTTCACGAGCCGTGAAACCAGCGCAGCCGAAACAGGTCCCAGGCGAAGCGCCCGGGCGAGGTGAGGCAGGTGACCGGGATGCGCCGCAGCTCGAGCAGATCGGTAGCGTCGGTGTTCATGCGGCGGCGCACGACCACGGCCGCCTGGTACCCGGCGTCCCGCGCGAGGCGCAGAGTCTCCCGGTTGTACTCCCCATACGGATAGCCGAGCACGGTGACCGGGCGGCCGAGCAGCGCGCCCAACTGCTCGCGAGAAGACTGCAGCTCGGCGAGAGCGTCCCCCGGCGCGAGCCGCGTGAGGGGTGCATGGGTGCAGGTATGCGAGCCGAATTCGATCCCGGCCGCCTGCATGACGCGGACCTCGCCCGCGTCCAGTAACGGCTCCTGCATCTCGTCGGGATCCCACGCGTTCGTCTTGCCGACGTAGCCGGCCACGAGGAAGATCGTGGCCGTACAGCCGTGCTTCTCGAGTATCGGTAGAGCGATGGTGCGGTTGCTCCGGTATCCGTCGTCGAACGTGATGATGATGGGTCGCCGCGGCAGTCGAGCACCTCCGTCGCGGTGCGCGAGGTAGTCGGCGAACGACACGCTCCGATAACCGGCGCGCCGGAGAAAGGCGAGCTGCGCGTCGAACTGCTCGGGCGTGACGTAGTTCCGGGGATAGCGCGAGCCGGGCGGGATGCGGTCGATCTTGTGGTACACGAGGATCGGCAGCTTCACGCGCGCTCGACCGGGCAGGAGGTGCCGGTTGGCGTCGAGAAGGCTCATGTAGCGGAGACGTTGGACACGACCGATCCCTACAGTACACCGCGTTCAGCGAAAGGGAAATGCAACGGGCTCCGCCGATTCGGGCCTATGACTACCTCGCAAACACATCCCCGCACGGGCCGCGCGCAGCGCAGCCAGATCGCCCCAGTACGGAACCTGCCGCCGTCGCGGCACGGATCAATGCTTCTTAGGGAGGAAAACGGGAGCGCTTCTTTGGGTGGGTGGTGGGGTGCGTCGTCTACTTTTCGCCTTTCTTCTTGAGTTCCCCGCCGTGCTCTTCAATGAACTGCTTGATGTCATCCGCCATCGTGAGCAGCCTGAGCCACTGCTCCTGGTAGAGAGTCACGGGGTAACGCCCCAGTCCATAGACGGACACTCCGCCACTCTTCGCGACCTTGAGAAACGTGCCCTTCCCCGCCCTGGCGCGGAGCTCCTCGTTCTCCCGCTGCAGTCTTTCGAGCTCCGCATGCACATCGTCTGGCATACACGCCTCCTCCCCTCGACACCATTAGCACGGTCCTGCAAGAACCCGTCCCTGAAGAGTCCCGACGTGGATTGATTGGACGCCCTGAGGGGGCCGTTCAGGCGCCTCGTACGTAGTATCGCGTGCGCCCCCTGGCTGCGCCAGGGGTTTCGGAAAATGGTTCAGCCGTAGGAGCCGGTGGGCCCGGCGGGGGCCGGGATGCCGCATTTGACCGACCGAACTGCGCGCTCTTCTACTCGACGCGATCGATCGCCGGGCTCGGGTGCTCCCCCAGGAACTCGATCCACGCTTTCTTGGCACACGGATAGTGTTTGGCCGCCTCGACGAGATCCATGAATCCCACGAACGTGCGCTCAAACCGCTCACGGAGCTGCTTGTCCGTGATACGGCCGTCTCGGTCGAAGGCCTGGTGGGCTTGGGCGAGCGAGAACATGTCCGGATACACCCGCGCGCCCAGGTGCTCGAGCGGGACGCGGAGCGCCCAGAGGCCCCGGTTGCCGCCGACCATCGACGGGGACGCCGAGACGAGCATCCCGTGTCTCCCGTTGAAAGGCTGAGGCCGGTGCCTCGACACCCAGTCGATCGCGTTCTTGAGGAGCCCCGGCATGGAGCCGTTGTACTCGGGTGACGCGATGACGAAGGCATCGCTGGACTCGACGCGGCGGCGGAACTCGTCCGCTCCAGGCGGGAAACCGTCTCTCGTCTGCACGTCCTGGTCGTAGGAGGGGCAGTCGAAATCCGCCATGACGGCCGCATCGACCGTCCCGCCGTGGTCCTCGATCACTCGACGAGCGAGATGCGCCAGCCTTGAGTTGAGCGACTCGGCCCGCAGGGACGCGGAGAAAACCAGGAAACGGACCGGCTCTCGCTGACCGAGGTCACTGCGGGGCAGGCGCGGGCTCCATCATGAGGTCGTCAACGTAGCAGAAGCCCCAATCCTCTCCCCGCTCGAAGCTCCGAATCACGGGGTGATGCGACTGATGGAAGTGCTTCGTGGCGTGCTTGTTCGGCGAGTTGTCGCAGCACCCGACGTGGCCGCACTCGAGACAGAGCCGGAGGTGCACCCACCACCCGTTCATCTTCAGGCACTCCTCGCACCCGTTCGGTGTGCGTGGCTTGACGTCGTGAACGTGCGCGAGATGCGAACACTGCTTCACCATGATCCCTCCTCCGCGGCGCGGCCGGCACTCAAAGGAAAGGCCGGCCGCGTGGGTGTGGCCACTCAGCCGGCTTCCGCTGCATAGCATCTGAGATACGCTGCAATATGCGGACCTTCCTCGGGCGCGCAAGTCGCCTTCGTGAAGGGGAGCCGGGACCTTTTTTGTGGCCTCGGTTGTTCAAGGGTCTTAGTACCGCTGCACCCAGCCGGGGCCTGTCGATTTCCCGCTCCGCCGTTCGACGATTACCGGTGCCGGCACGTTCGACCCTTTCTGGACAGAAGGAGATCAACCCGTATGCGCAGCTCTCTCTTCGTGGGCCATCGCGGCTGGACCGGATCTGCCGTGCTGCTGCTGGCGCTCGCCCTCACCGGTGGCGGCCTCGCGGCCTGGAAACGCGTCTCCATCCGGAACGCCAACGCGGCGGCCGCAAGCCAACCCGAACCCATCGAAGCGGTCACCCTGGCCGTCGCCCGGGCGCGGCAGTATCGCCCCACGACCACCTCGGTCGGAACGGTCCTCGCGCTCAACTCGATCACCCTGCGCAACGAGCTCGCGGGCACGGTCCGCCAGGTGATGCTCGCCCCCGGACAAATAGTAGAGGCCGGTACGGTGCTCGTCGCGCTCGACGTCTCCGTGGAGCAGGCGGATCTCGAGGCAGAGACCGCCCAGGCGGACCTGGCGCAAACGACCCTCACCCGGCTGGAGCGCCTGCGGGAAGCGCAGGCCACTTCGCAGGAAGAGGTAGACCAGGCCCGAGCGGCTCGCGACGTCGCGCTGGCCCAGATCACGCGCACGCGCGCCATCATCGCAAAGAAGACCATCCGCGCCCCATTTCGGGCCCGAGTGGGCCTCTCAGACGTGCATCCCGGCCAGTACCTGAACGAAGGCACGGAGCTCACCACGCTGCAGGGGATCGATGCCGCGGCCAACGTGGACTTCACGGTGGCCCAGGCGGTGGCGGCTGAGCTGCACCAGGGCGAGCCCGTCGCCGTATTCGCCGCGGACGACCCTCATCCGATGACGGCCCGGATCGTCGCTGTCGATGCGCGGATCGATCCCACCACCCGGAACGCCCTCGTGCGGGCCCGCATCCAGAACCACGCCCCTGCACCCGGCGCCTCGGTGCGGGTCGAGGTCCCCGTGGGACCGTCCACGACGGTCGTCTCGATTCCGGTGAGCGGGCTTCGCAAGGGACCCGGCGGCGACCACGTCTTCCTGGTCGTCGCAGACTCGAGCGGCAAGAGCCGCGCACATGTGCAGCCGGTGCGGAGCGGGCCGGTGCTCGACGACGAAGTCGTGATTTTGAGTGGACTCACCCCCGGTCAGCAGGTCGCGACCTCGGGGTCCTTCAAGCTGCGCGAGGCTGTGCTGGTCGCGGGCGACTCAACCCGTTAATCGGAAACCGTTCATGCGCTCTTTTACCGATACGTTCATCAAGCATCCGGTCCTCGCGGTCGTCGTCAACCTCGTGATCGTACTCGTGGGGTGGCGGGCGATCACGACGCTGCCGGTGCAGCAGTATCCGAACATCCAGAGCTCGTCGGTGCTGATCACGACGGTGTATTACGGCGCCAGCGCCGAAACCGTCCGTGGCTTCCTCACGACGCCGATCGAGCGCGCCGTGTCGGCCATCAGCGGCGTCGACTACGTCGAATCCACCAGCCGCGCCGGCGTTTCGAGCATCACGGTGCACCTGAAGCTGAACCACAACAGCACGGCCGCCTTGGCGGAAGTCACCGCGCGGTTGCAGCAAGTGCGCTCCGAGCTGCCCGCCGAGGCCGAGCCACCGGTGGTGGAGGTGCAGCGCGCCGATCGGCCGTATGCGTCGTTCTATCTGAGCTTCACCTCCTCGGCTCGCGAGATTCCGGCGCTCACCGACTGGCTCACCCGCAACATGCAGCCCCAGCTCTCGACCCTGGCGGGGGTGCAGCGGGTGGACGTGGTGGGCGGCCGGCCGATCGCGATGCGGATCTGGATCGACCCCGACAGGCTCGCGGCCCTCAACCTGGCGCCGGGTGACGTACACGCGGCCTTGCAGCGCAACAACTACCTCGCGGCCGTGGGTCAGACCAAGGGCGACCTGGTGCAGGTCAACCTGCTGGCCAACACCGACCTCCGCACGACGGATGAGTTCAAGAACCTGGTCGTGGCCGAGCGGAACGGCGCGATCGTCCGGTTATCCGACGTGGCCCGCGTGGAGCTGGGCGCCGAGGAGGCCGACTTCATCACGAAGTTCAGCGACAAGGAAGCCGTGTACCTGGGCGTCTGGCCGCTCCCCGGGAGTAACGAGATCGAGGTGGCGACGCGTCTCCACGCTGAAATGGCCCGGATCCGGCCCACGCTGCCCAGCGACATCGACATGCAGATGGCCTACGACGCGACGGTGTTCATGACCGACGCGCTGCAGGAGATCACCAAGACGTTGATGGAGACCATCGCGATCGTGGGCCTGGTGGTGTTCCTGTTCATGGGATCGGTGCGCACGGCATTCGTACCGCTGGTCGCGATGCCGGTGTCGCTGGTCGGCGCCGCCATCGTCATGTACGCCTTCGGCTTCAGCCTCAACCTGCTCACCATCCTGGCGATCGTGCTGTCGGTGGGATTGGTGGTGGACGATGCGATCGTCGTGGTCGAAAACGTCGAGCGGCACGTGCGCGAGGGGAAGACGCGCATCCAGGCGGCGATCGTCGGCGCGCGCGAGCTCGTCGGCCCCATCATCGCGATGACGATCACGCTCGCGGCCGTGTACACGCCGATCGGGTTTCAGGGCGGGCTCACCGGCTCGCTCTTCCTGGAGTTCGCGATCACCCTGGCGGCCGCCGTCGTGGTGTCCGGTTTCGTGGCGGTGACGCTGTCCCCGGTCATGAGCTCCCGCTTCGTGCGCGAGAAGGGCCGCGAGGGTCGGCTGTCGAAGCTGGTGCACCATGGCTTTGAATCGGTCCGCCGGCGCTACGAGCGGCTGCTCGATGGCGCCCTGGGAATGCGCTGGGCGATCGTCGCGGCCGCTGTGCTCGTCATGTTAGCGGCGGTACCGCTGTATCAGAACTCGCGGCGGGAATTGGCGCCCATCGAGGACCAGAGCCACATCAGCTTGTTCATGGCGGCCTCGCCCGACGCGTCGCTCGAAGCGACCAACAAGGCGTCGCTGCAGGTGGTGAAGGCTGTCACGTCGTTCCCCGAAGCCAAGTTCATGTGGTCGCTGACGGCCAACTGGGGCGGGTTCGGCGGGATGGTCGCGAAAAACTGGAAGGAACGGAAACGGACCACGGAGCAGATGTACGGTCAGGTGTACTACGCGGTGTCGCAGGTGCCGGGATTGCAGGTGTTCCCGCGCCTCGACCCCCCGTTGCCGACGCCCGGCCAGTACGACGTGGAGCTGATTCTGGCCAGCGACGTGCCCCCGGACCAGATGCTGCAGACCGTGGGCGCCGTGCTGGGCGCCGGCTGGCAGAGCGGCAAGTTCCTGTACGTCGACACCGACTTGAAGATCGATCTGCCCGAGGCGCGGGTCGTGATCGATCGCGACCAGGTGGCCGACCTGGGGCTCGACCTCGCCAGTGTGGGCCAAGAGCTCGGCACGCTGCTGGGCGGCGCGTACGTCAACCGGTTCAACTATTACGACCGCAGCTACAAGGTCATCCCCCAGATCGGGGATGAGCGTCGCACCACGGTGGCGCCGCTGCTCGATCTCAAGATCAAGACACCGAGCGGTCGGCTCGTACCGGTGTCGACCTTCACGCACATCGAGTCGAGTACCGCGCCGCGCACCCTAAATCGGTTTCAGCAGCGCAACGCGGTCCGGATCTTCGGCGGCGTCAAGCCCGGCGTCACCAAAGAAGAGGGCCTGCGAGTCCTGGAAACCGCCGCCGTGGCCGCGGCGGGCCCGGGCGTCGGGCTCGACTACGCCGGCGAATCCCGGCAGATCCGCCTCGAAGGGGCGGCGCTCACCGTGACGCTCGGCTTCGCCGTGATCCTCATCTACCTGGTGCTCGCGGCGCAGTTCAGGAGCTTCCGGGACCCGCTGATCGTGCTGGTCGGCTCGGTGCCGCTGGCGATTTCCGGGGCGCTGGTGTTCAGCTACCTCGATTTCACCACCATCAACATCTACTCCCAGGTCGGGCTGATCACGCTCGTGGGACTGATCGCGAAAAACGGCATCCTGATCGTGCAGTTCGCCAACACACTGCAGACGCAGGGTATGGCGAAGCTGGCGGCGCTGCGCGAAGCCTCGCTCACCCGGCTCCGGCCCGTGCTCATGACCTCGGCGGCCACGGTGTTCGGGCATCTCCCGCTGGTGTTCGCGACCGGGCCGGGATCGGCGGCGCGCAACAGCATCGGCACCGTGCTGGTGGCGGGCATGACGGTGGGGACGCTCTTCACCCTCTTCGTGGTCCCCGTCTTCTACTCGTTCATCGCAGCCGAGCACCGGCCCGATACGGAAGCGGATAGCGAAAGTCTCGTTCTCGAACCAGCACTGGTGGAGGAGACGGCACATGCGTAGCGCGATTTTCCTCGGGGTTCTTGCGTTCTACGGATGCGCCTCGTCGCCCGGCTACCGACCACCCGCGGTTGAGCCCCCGGCGGCGTCCCGGGAAGTGAGCGACGATCCTCACGTGAAGGCCCGCGCTCCCGAGAGTCCTCACCAGGCGCCCTCTTCCGAGGGTCCTCACCCCCTGGCCCCCTCTCCCTTCGGGAGAGGGGGAACGAAGGACGAGCCGACCGTCTCGCTCGATTACTGGGAGCGCCTGGGCGACACGACGCTCTTGCGCCTCGTCGGCGAAGTGGTGCGCGCCAACCTGGACGTTCAGGCGGCGCGTGCGCGCGTGAGCGCCGCGCGATCGGACCGGGTCCGCACCATGCTGGACCTCACGCCCTCGGCGACGGTCGAGGGCGGCTACGCGCGACAGCGGCTCTCCGCCGCGAACTTCCCCGGCGCGTCGGGGATCTTCCCGGACCAGAGCGTCTGGGACGCCGGTCTCAATGCCTCCTGGGACCTGGACGTGTTCGGCCAAATCCGCCACAACGTCCAGGCACGGGGAGCGCTGGTCGGCGCGGCCCAGGAAGATCTGCGCGACGTGCAGGTGACGCTCACGGCGGAAGTCGCCCGCGCCTACTTCGAGCTGCGGGGAGCGCAGGAGCAGCTCGAAGTTGCTCGGCAGAATGCCGAGAACCAGCGCCGCACGTTCGACCTCACCCGGCAGCGCCTCGATGCAGGGCGCGGCAGCGCCTTCGACACGGAACGGGCGCAGGCCCAGTTGAGCTCCACGCTGGCCTCGATTCCCGCGCGGGAAGCCGAGGTGGCGGCGGCGCAGTACCGGATCGGTACTCTGGTCGGGCGCCCACCTCGCGAGGTTGCCCGGGAGCTGGAGCAGCCCGGCCGGCTCCCGCCGCTTCCCGACACGACCACGATTGAGAGGCCGGAGGCAGTGGTGCGCTACCGGCCGGACGTAGCCGCAGCCGAGCGGCTGGCGGCGGCGCAGGGAGCGCTCGTCGGAGCGGCCAAGGCGAGCTACCTCCCGCGGCTCACCATCGGAGCAAGCGCGGGCTACGCCGCGCCGGAATTCCAGGCGGTGGGCGACCAGGGGACGTTTCGCTACGTGGTGGGACCGGTGATCACCTGGCCCGGTCTCAACCTGGGGAGAGTGAAGGCCGAGGTCGACGCCGCGCAGGCGCGCGAGGAAGCCGCCCGCGCGCAGTACAGTCGCGTTGTGCTCGCCGCGATGGAAGACGTGCAAACCAGCCTCAGCCGGTATCGGGCCGCCCGCCAGCGGGTGGAGCGCTTGCAGGAGGCGAGCGTTGCGAGCGAGCGCGCGGCCGAGCTGGCGCGCCTGCGGTTCAGCGAAGGGGCTACCGACTTCCTTCAGGTGCTGGACGCGCAGCGGACCGAGCTCGAGGCTCAGGACCGGTTGGCGCAGGGGCGCACCGACGCGGCGACGGCGTACGCGGCGCTGTACAAGGCGCTAGGGGGGAGGTGAGGCGGGCGGCGGCCGTCTCGCCGTCACCCCGCTAGGTCGCTAGACCGAGATTAAAGGGAGCAGTCGAAGGGGAGAGGGGCGGTGACCCTCTCCCCACTTGTTAGGACGGTGCCCCTCCGCCCTTGCATCGCGTCCGGCCGCGATCCACCAAAGGATCGGTCCCCTCACGCCCACCCACCCAACGAACCGCTCCCATTTCCAACCTTGAGACGTATTCCAATCCGCCACAGCACACTGAACTTTGATTAGTAGCAACCCGCTCGGCGTCCATCGCGCCGACGTCAGCGTTCCGCTCGGCGGCCGCCGGGCAAGGGGGATGTCAAAATGAACCGCAAGGGTTTCACGCTAATCGAGCTGCTGATCGTGGTGGTCATCATCGGCATTCTGGCCGCGATCGCAATCCCGAAGTTCGCGAACACGAAGGAGAAGGCGTACATCGCCTCCATGAAATCCGACCTGCGCAACCTGGTGACGGCCGAGGAGGCCTATTTCGCGGACTCGACCAAGTACACCGCGTCAACAAACTGTACGCCGACTGCGGGCTCGGCGACGTACTGCCCGACGACCGGGAACGGCTTGACGGGTCTGGCCACCACGAGCGACGGGTGGAAGTCGAACATCACCAACGCGAACACGACCAGGACCTGCGCGATCTTCATCGGCTCCACGACGAACTCGCCGGCCACGAAGGAATGTGAGCCGAAGTGCCAGTAGCGGTTCGGCGCGCTGTGACGTCAGTCGTCGCACGCCGGACGCATTTCGTCGCACCGGGACGGCGCACCCTGGCCGGGCGGCCGGTTTCGCGCGCATACTCAGGC
>DATDFP010000121.1:0-2593 GCA_036522535.1 Gemmatimonadales bacterium | reverse complement strand
CACTCCGCGGGCGGCTCGGCCGCCGCGGCCCCCTGCTCCGCCGCGGCCACGGCCTCGTCCACCAAGCGGCGATGCGGCGAGAGCGAGCAGACCGGGTCTGTGACCCCCGCGTCCCCCGCGACCAGGAATGCCTGACAGCGGCAGCCGCCGAAATCCACCGCCTTGCGGGGGCACGAACGGCACGGCTCCGGCATCCAGGCGTCGCCGCGAAACCGGTTGAACGCCTCCGACTCGGACCAGATCCACTCGAGCGGGTGGTCGCGCACGTTGGCGAACTCGAGGGTCGTGATGCGGCCCGCCGCGTGACACGGCCACACCTCGCCGCCGGGCGTGACGGTCATGTACGCCCGGCCCCACCCGCCCATGCACGGCTTGGGGTACTGCTCGTGGTAGTCCGGCAGGACCCAGACGATCTCCAGCTTGTTGCCGAGCCGGGCACGCTCGCGCTGCACGACCTCCCAGGCGGCATCGAGCTGGGCCTTCGTGGGCATCAACGCGTCCCGGTTGTGGAACGCCCAACCGTAGAACTGGGTGTTCGCGAGCTCGATGCGCTCTGCGCCGAGTGACTCGGCCAGCCGGATCATCGCCTCGACCTGATGCAGGTTCGCCCGGTGCAGCACCACGTTGACCGTGAGCGGGAAGCCGAGCTCCCTGGTGTAGTGATACGCCGCGATCTTGTCGCGGTAGGACGCGGTGCCGGCGATGCGATCGGACAGACCCGCGTCCGCCGCCTGGACGCTGATCTGCACGTGGTCGAGGCCCGCATGCTTGAGGGCCGCGAGGCGATCCCGGCTAAGCCGGTACGCCGAGGTGATCAACGAGCAGTACAGCCCCAGCTCGTGTGCCGTGGCGACGAGCGTCTCCAGATCAGGGCGGAGCAGCGGCTCGCCGCCCGACAGGCCCAGTTGCAGCACGCCGAGCGCCCGCGCCTCGCGGAAGACCCGGCACCATTCCTCGGTAGCAAGCTCGCGCTTGAAACGGGCGCCCGCGAAATCGAGCGGATTCGAGCAGTAAGGGCACTGCAGCGGGCAGCGGTAGGTCAGCTCGGCGAGCAACCAGAGTGGCTTGGGGACCATGGGTGGGAATTTAGCGCCGCGGATCCGAAGGGGTCGGAGGGTAAGAGGGGGGCGCAAACGTCACGAGGCCCTTCGCCGCGAGCCCGTCGAGAAACGCCGTCACATCCCGCTCGATTCCCTCCGCACCGTAGCGCTGCTTCAGCGTTTGCACGATTTCGGCGACCGACCGCGTCCCGTCGCACAGGTTCAGGATCGCGGAGCCCGTCTCGTTCAGCGCCACCAACCCTTCGGGATAAAGGAGCACCTCGCGGTCCCGCACCTCGTCACGCTGCAACCTCGCCTTCGGGGCGATGCGAGGCACCACTACGGGACCCGGTCGATTCATGCTTCCCACCCCGGAAGGGGCCCTCGTTCCACCGCATCGAGCAGGCACCACAGCACGTCGCACTTGAAGTCCAACGCGGCCACCGCGCGCTCCTGGTCGGCGCGCGTCCGGAATCGCTCGGTCACGAGCGCGAGCGCATGCTCGGCGTCGCGCGGCGCTTGCGCGAGGCGGTTCCTGAAGTACTGCAACCCTTCCGGGTCCACCCACGGATAATGGCTCAGGATCGCCGCGAGGCGCTCTTTCACGATCAGGGGCGCGAACAGCTCGGTCAGCGACGCCGCCACCGCCTCGAGCCAACCCCGAGAACGACAGAACTCCACGTACGCGTCCACGGCGAAGCGCGCCCCCGGGAGCAGCCGCCGGTGGCTCAACATTTCCTCCCGGCCGACGCCCATGGCTTCTCCCAGCCGCAGCCACGCTTCGATGCCACCCTCCTCGCCTCCATCACGGCCGTCGTGGTCGACGATGCGCTGGATCCACTTGCGGCGCACTTCCGGCTCCGGACAGTTGGCGAGGATCAGCGCGTCCTTGATCGGAATGTTGACCTGGTAGTAGAAGCGATTCGCCACCCAGAGCTGCAACTCCTCGCGGGACAGCTCGCCCCGGTGCATCCGCTGATTGAAGGGGTGAAGGTGATGATAGCGGCGCTCGAGGACCCCGCGCAGCCGGCGGGTAAACTCATCCGTGGACCAGGGTGCCGGAGACGCGGGGGGCACGGAGCGGGCGTTGTGCGCCGCCGGCGAAGGTGTCACGCTCATAGCTCGAACTCCATGCCATCTTCTCCCACTTCGATCCCCGCCGCCTCAACCCTGAGTCGTTCGTCCGAACCCTCGCGGAGGATGGGATTGGTGTTGTTGATGTGCACCAGGACTACCCGCTTGGAACCGACTCCCGGCAGCACCTCGATGCTCCCGCCCGGATCACCTATCGGCAGATGTCCCATCTCCCGGGCCGTGGGCGCCTCGACGCCCGCGTCCCGCAGCTCGCCGTCCGACCAGAACGTCCCGTCGAAGAGCAGCAGATCCGCCCCGGACGCGACGGACCGGACCGCGGTGTCGATCACGCCTGCGCTGGGAATATAGGCCAGCGTCGCGCCCGTCCGCTCGTCGCGCAACCGCAGTCCGACGTCGAACGTGCCGGCCGGCGCCGCACGGGCGTAACGTGGCGGCCGCCGCGCGACCGGCACGGCCGT
>DATDFP010000120.1:0-13646 GCA_036522535.1 Gemmatimonadales bacterium | reverse complement strand
GCGGTCGGCTCGCCCGGATGGGGCGTCCGGAAGAACGCGTACAGCACGAAGATCAGCACGGCGAGCACGATGCTCAGGCCGAAGATCGTGCGGTATTGGCGCCGCAGGAATGCGGCGGCGCCCTCCTGAATCGCATCCGACACCATCCGCATCTGCGGGGTACCGTTGTCCTGCCGAAGCACCCACCGCGCGAGGCCCACGGCGACGGCCAGGGCGAGCACACTCAACCCCAGGACGAGGGGAATCAGCATAGCGAGTTTTGGCTCCTTGGAGCCCGCCGCCGGCGGGCTAGTTTCCGATTCGGACGGGGACCGTTACGACGCTTGCCACGCTCCGC
The DNA here is from genome assembly GCA_036522535.1 of Gemmatimonadales bacterium. Lineage (GTDB taxonomy): Bacteria > Gemmatimonadota > Gemmatimonadetes > Gemmatimonadales > GWC2-71-9 > AG12. The sequence continues at coordinate 13,309 of DATDFP010000120.1, read as the reverse complement.
CCGTCCCGCGTGCGGGCCGGGTAGAACTGGTACGCCATCATACGCTGCTGGAACTCCCGGCCGTAATCCGCGTCCGGGATCGGCGGATCGACTTCGATCCGCGTCACGCGCCCTTCGGCGCCGACCCAGAAGCGCACCCGGTACGTGCGGCCGGCCACGGAGCGGGGGACACTGGCCAGTGGAGGCAGAATCGCCATCCGCGGCGCGGCAACAATGTAACTGCTCGCGTCTCCCGTTCCAGACCCCAGGGCGGGCCCGACTCCCGGTCCGACCCCTGTACCCGCCCCGCCCCCCCCTCCCGGCCCCTGGCCCGAGCCACTCGCGGCGGTGCCTGTCGCCCGCGGGAGCCCAAGCGCGGGTGCTACCGAAGGCAGCTCAAGGCGCGGCAGGTCCAGGCGCACAGCCTGGAGCGGAGAGAGATCGGCCACGGGCACGTGGGGGGGCGCGGGGAGCTCGACCGCAGCGGGAGCGCCGCTCGCCGGAAGGGCGAAGAAGTTCACCTCCACCCGCCCGGATCCGGCCTCGCCCCCGCCGCCCCCGCCCCGATGCCGACCCAGCGTCCGCGACCGGGCGTCGAGCAGCTCGCGGCCACGCTCGACGAGGAAAATGATGAGCGCTGCGTGCAAGAGGAACGAGATAGCTGCCCCGGGAGCGGTCCGCCGCCGCCCGAGGGGGAGGCGGAGTCCCGGGAGGATGGGGCGCATGGATGGCGGGCTTCCGGTCACGGGGATACATACCCCACCAGATGCGAAGTAGGGGCGCAGCATGCTGCGCCCCTACGTGCGTTTCCGGGGCCATTTGGTGTTGGCGCAGCGCGCCGCCCCCCTGCTGCGCCCCTACTTGCCCGCTTCCGGTGGCGTGAACCCGATGACCTGCACCCCGGCGCCATGAGCGATGTCCATCGCCTCCATCACCTCACCGTACTTCCGGTTCGGCGCCGCCTTGATGAACAACAGCTTCGCCGGCCGCGGGTCGTAGATCTCGTGGAACCGGGCGGCGAGCTGGCTCGAGGCGAGCGGCTGGCCGTTGATGGCGTACGACCCGTCCGGCTTCAGCTCGAGCACGATTTGGTTCGACTGCACGTGCTTCTGCTGGGCCCGCTGCTCGGGCGGCACCTGCACGTCGAACGCCTTGCGCGACATCGGCTGCGTGATCATGAAGATGATCAGCAGCACCAGCAGCACATCGATCAGCGGCGTGACGTTGATGTCGGAGCTGAGCCCCTCGCCGCCGCCGGTGGACCCCATCGCCATGGGTCAGCTCCCTTCCTTCTTCTTCGTGAGCGCCTGCTTCTGCTCGGTGATCGCGCCGACCACCCGCACGCCCGACCTGCGGGCGATCTCGATCGCCTGCTGCACGCGGGCAAAATCGATGTTCTGGTCGGCCTTCAGGAACATGATCTTGTCCTTGGTCCGCGAGGCATAGATGGCCTGGAGCCGGCCGGGGAGGGCATCATCGGTGATTTGCCGCGGCCCTTCGCCCATGTCGAGGTAGAACTTGCCGTCCTTGTCAATGCCGAGCCGGACCTCATCGGGCCCTTCCGGGCGGAGCTCGGGGTTCTCGGAGCGCGGGATCTGCGCCTGAAAGCCGGCGGCTATGATGGGCGTGACGATCATGAAAATGATCAAGAGCACCAGCATCACGTCGATGAGCGGCGTGACGTTGATGTCCGCCTTGACGGCCGCCTTGGCGCTGGCGCTAGTGGCTGACAGGGCCACTGGACTGTGACGCCTTTTGCGTCTGGAATTCCTTCGTGAAGATCGACCGGCCGAACTCCGACCCGACACTCTTGATCAGGTAGTCGATCAACTCCTTCGAGGTATAGGTCATCTCGACGGAGAGGAAGTCGATCTTTGTCGTGAAGTAGTTGTACAGCCACACCGCCGGGATCGCCACGATGAGCCCGAACGCCGTCGTGATGAGCGCCTCGGCGATGCCGGCCGACACCGACGCGAGCGAGCCGCCGCCCCCCGAGGCCGCCATGCCGGTGAACGCATTCACGATCCCCATCACGGTGCCGAGCAGGCCCACGAACGGCGCGGTAGCGCCGGTAGTGGCGAGGACGCCGAGACCGCGCTTCAGCTCGGCCGCTACGATCAGCATCTCGCGCTCCACCGCGCGCTCAACGGAGTTGATGTCCGCGGCGGTGATCGTGGCGCGATCGCGCAGCAGCGGCTTCACCTCGGACAGCGCCTCGCCGACTACGCGGGCGACGTGGCTCCGCTTCTGCTTCTCAGCCAACTTGATGGCGCCGTCGAGCTGCTCTTCCTGGAGGAAGCGGGAGAACTCAGGGGCGAACTTCGTGGTCTCCTTCTGGGACCGCCAGATCTGCCACCACTTCTGAAAGGCTTGAGTCCAGGACAAGAGCGACATGATCGCCATGACGACGACGATGCTTTTGGCGAACAAGCCCATCGACAGCCACAGGTCGTAGAGCGAGAGTTGCATGGGCGCCGACTCCTCCGCGCTTCAGTGGGGTTGGGGCCTCAACGGCCCGTGATCTTGAAATCGATCGGGATATTGATGAGCACGCGCACGGCCCGCCCGTGCACGCGCGCCGGCCGGAACAGCGCCTTCAGAACGTAATTCTTGGCCGACTGGTCGAAGCCCGGATTCGGGCTCGCAATGATCTTGAGCGAGGCCGGCTCGGCCCTGCCCGTCGTGTCGATGATCGCCTGCACCATCACCCGGCCCTGAATCCCGGCTTGCCGGAGCAGCTCCGGGTATTGCGGCTGCGGACCGGACAGCACCGAAGGCTTCTCCTCCACGATCGCTTCCATAAACACTTCGTTGCCCGTCGGCACGATCCCGGTGGAAACGCCGCCCTCGACGCCGGTGCCCGAGTAGTCCTTCGGGTCGAAGTGCTCCTGGAGGTTCACGGGAGGGATGTTCGTCGGGATCACATCAGGCGCCACGACCGTCTGAAAGCCTTTCAGCTGGACGTCGAGCTGCACCGGCTGCTGCTCGGGCGGCTTCTGCTGTTGCTGCTGCTCCAGGTACACCATCGCGGTGTCCACCTTCACCGAGTGGTCGGCCTGACCGGCGTGCAATGTCGCGGCCACGGCCGCCGCGATGACGGCGGCATGGATGCTGAGCGAGACGAACCCGACGCCGAAGCCTTTCTTGCGGTTCTTCTTGCGCTTGGACTCGATCAGGGTGTCAAACACAGTCGCGATCCTCCGGTGCTCGGTACCTATGTAATACTCGCGATTGGAGCTGGCCCGCTAGTGGAACGAGCATTACAAAATGATGACAGCCGCGTGACGTGTCGTTGACTCGATCGCCTGTCGCCCCCACGCCACAGCCCGCCGCTCTCCCCTGGCCCGCACCTTCGCCCCGAGACTAGAACGCAATCTCAATTCGAGCTCTGACAAACCGGATGCCAGTCGGCGCAAAGCTACCGCCAACGGGGCGGTCGGCAAGCCCAGAGGCGCCCCGCGAATGAGCACACGAACCTCTGGGACTCGGACACTAGCGCCGGAGCCCTAAGCGGAAGTCGATCGGAGCCCGGATAAGCACCCGCACGGGCCGGCCGTGCACCCGCGCCGGGCGGAACAGCGCGCGCACCACGTAGTCCCGCGCCGCGGCGTCGAAGCCCGGATTCGCGCTCGCGACGACCGTCACGGAGCCGGGATCAGCACGTCCGAGGGTGTCGATCACGGCCGCAACGATCACGCGTCCCTCGATGCCGGCGCGACGGAGTTGCTCGGGATATGGAGGCGGCGGACCAGCGAGCAGCACGGGCGGCTCCTCGACATTCAAGTCCGAGGGCCAATGGCCGCCTGGACCCATGTCGGAGGTGGAGCCAGCGGCGACCGCGGGGTCCAAATACGATGTCGGATCGAATGCCCCTCCGGGGTCGATCGGCGGCAGACCGACAGGCACGTCGACGGGCACGTCCACGATCCGGCTTACGACGCCCTCGATCCCCTCCGGGGAGCGCGGGGACGGCGGCGACCACGGCGCACGATGCTCCGGTTCCTCGGGCCAGGGAATGACCACGGGCACGCTTTCCGCGCCGACAGCGGAGTGCGGTTGAAGCGTCATCGACACGGCCGCAGCGCCGACGGCCAGGTGGGCCGAGAGCGCGATCACACCGCCGGGCCAGATGCGACGCCGCGCTGTTCGATGTCCCGATTCGATGAGCATGTGGAACACAGGGGAGTCCTCCCGCTCGAGACCTCCCCCGTACGGTCACACGCGACGCTTGCAGCAGGATGGGACGACCGTGACAAACCGATGACAGGCGCGTGAGACTGCGCCGCTACGATGATGGCCCGCCGGGCGTCGGCGCCGTCGTCTCCCGCGGCAACGTCACCGTGAACGTCGTCCCCCGTCCCGGGCGGCTCTGCACGTCGATCGTGCCGCCGTGGGCTTCGGCGATCCATTTGCAGATGGCGAGACCGAGCCCGGTGCCGGAGCGCTCGCCCGTGCGGGTGCGGGCGGAGTCGGCGCGCCAGAAACGGTCGAAGATGTGCGGCAGGTCGCCCGGCGCGATACCGACGCCCGAATCCGCGACGGTGAGGGTCACGCGCCCATTCGAAGGCCCGAGTTGCAGGCGCACGCTACCGCCCGCGGGCGTGTATTTCACCGCGTTGGTGAGCAGGTTGAGGATGAGCTGACGGATGCGGCTCGCATCCACGGGGACGATCACGGGGTCCGTGGGTGTCGCCACCTCCATGTTGACCCCAGCCTCCGCGGCGAGGAGCTCGCCGGTTTCGCCCGTCTCCTCGACGATCGCCCGCAGATCGACGGTCTCCCGATGCAACGGGGCGGTCCCCTCGTCCGCGCGCGCGAGCATGAGCAGCGCCTCCACGAGCTCGGTCATGCGGTTGATTTCCTGGAGCGTCTCCTCGAGCGCCGCGAGCGCCTCGGATGGCAGGTTGGGCATGGTGATGGCGCGCTCGACCCCGGCGCGGAGTACGGTGAGCGGGGTCTTGAGCTCGTGGCTCGCGTCGGCGGTGAAACGGCGCAACGCCGCGAAGCTCCGCTCGAGCCGTGTCATCATCTGATTGAGCGTCTCGGTGAGCCGCCCGAGCTCGTCTTTGACCATCGGCTCCGCGAGTCGCCGGTGCAGGCTGCGCCCGTCGGTGATCTCGCGGACCTCGGTGATGATCCGGTCCACGGGGGCGAGAGCGCGGCGTGCGATCCACGACCCCACCAGGAGCGCGGTCACGAGGCCGAGCGGCAGGATCAGCGCGATGGTGGAGAGCAGCTGCTCGGCGCTGAGCTCGGCGGTGCGCAGGTTCGCGCCGGCGAGGATGGCGCCGAACTGCGGGCCGGCGTCGGTCACGTGGCGCAGCGCGTAGTGGAGGTTGGGCCCGTCGGGCTCGAGCCGCAGCGCCCCCGACGTCCGGCCTGAAGGCGGGGCGGCGGCCAGGCGCAGCTGCTCCACCTGCTGGAAGGTCAGGGCCCGCGCGTCGGGGGAGGCGAACAGCAGGCTCCCGTCGCGCGCGGTGATGATGAGGTAGTCGGGGACGGCTTCGAGCAGCGCCGCCAGGTCGGGGATCAGCACCGGACGCCCCGCGGTGTCGCCGCGCACCAGCACGCCGCGGGCCCGGTAGCTTTCGGCAAGGATCCCCCCGGTGAGCGCCGCTTCGGACTGGATGCGCTGGTCGAGGTCCTGATAGGAGGCGCTGCGCCGTGCGGCGTACAACACGGCGGCGAAGGCGGCGAGGGTCAGCGCCAGCGCGATCGAGTACCAGGCCGTGAGCCGGCCGCGGATCGTCTGCATCTCACGCCTTCACGACATAGCCCACGCCCCGCACGGTGTGGATCAGCTTGGGCTCGCGTGCGTGATCGATCTTCTTGCGCAGCCGCGTGACCACCACGTCCACGATGTTGGTGCCCGGGTCGAAGTGGTAATCCCAAACGTACTCCGTGATGAGCGTGCGCGGCATGACGCGCCCGTGGTGGCGCATCAGGTACTCGAGGACGGCGTATTCCTTGGGGGTCAACTCGATGGCTTTGCCCCCCCGCCGCACCTCGCGGCTGCCGGTATCGAGCGTGAGGTCGGCGACCTTGAGCACGGGCGGCACTATCTCTTTGGGCCGGCGTCCCAGCGCTTCCACCCGCGCCAGCAGCTCCACGAGAGAGAACGGTTTCGTCACGTAGTCGTCCGCGCCCATCCGCAGCGCCTGGACCTTGGAGTCCACGGCATCCTGGGCCGTGAGTACGAGCACGGGCACGCCGTTGCCGCGGTCACGCAGGGTGCGCAGCACTTCCAGGCCGGAGGTCGCCGGCAGCCGCAGGTCGAGCACGAGCAGGTCGTAGTGCCCGACGGACGCGAGCCGCAAAGCCTCCGCGCCGTCGCCGACCAGATCGACGTGAGACCCGGCCTCGAGCAGACCCCGCTTGACGTACTGCCCGACCGTCTTGTCGTCTTCGATGACGAGGATCTTCATCCCACCGGGAGATACACCCTGAAATTCGAGCCGACGCCGACCTGCGACTCGACTTCGATCCGCCCCCGGTGTTCGGCGATGATCCCGTAGCAGATGGAGAGGCCCAGTCCCGTGCCCCGCCCCTGGGGTTTGGTGGTGTAGAACGGCTCGAAGATCTTGGGCAGGTCCTCCTGCTTGATCCCCGTCCCGGTATCGATGAACTCGAGCAGGATCTCGTCCCGGCGCTCGGGGTTCACGCGGCTGCGCACGGTCAGCTTGCCGCGCGAGTCCATCGCGTCCATCGCGTTCAGCATGAGGGCCATGAAGCTCTGGATCAGGCGTTCCCGGTCGGCCTGCAGGGTCGGGAGCCCCGGAGTGAGCTCCCGCACTACGGCCAGCTGCCTGAAGCGCGCGTGGTGCTTGAGCAAGAACAGGGTTTCCTCCACGACCGCGTTCACGTCCACCTTCGCCTTGTCACGCGGCGCGGGGCGCGAGAAGTCGAGCAGGCTCTCCACGATGCGCCGGCACCGCTGGACCTCCTTGTCGATGATATCGAGGTATTCCGTAAGCGCGCGGCGCTCGACGGGCGGAAGCTCCTCGCCGCGCAACGACAGCGCCTCGCTGCAGGCCAGGATCGTGGCGAGCGGGTTGTTGATCTCGTGCATGACGCCGGCGGCGAGCTGCCCCACCGCGGCCAGCTTGTCCGTTTCGGTGAGGCGCTGCTGCGCCAGGCGCCGATCGGTGATGTCCTCGCCGACGGTGATGACGTGCGAGATGTGCTCGCCGTCCTGCCGCATCGGGATCTTGGTGATGCGGTAGTAGCGCGTCTCGCCGCTCGCGCTGGACGCCACTTCGACCTGCTGGACCTCACCCGTGTCGAACACCCGGTCGAACTCGCGCTTCAGCAGGTCCCGCGGCTGGCGGTCCAGCACGTCGAAGATTTCGCGCCCCATCGCATCCTCACGCGATATGCCCTGCGTGCCCGTCTCCCGCTTGCGGTTCCACGCCCGGATCCGGTAGCCGCGATCGATCACGTACAGCCCGACGGGCAGTGAGTCGACGATCTGAGCGGCGAAGCTCCGCTGCGCCTCCATCTCGTGCGTGCGGAGCGCGACCTCCGAGGCGAGATCCTGCGACAGCTCGGTGGCGGCGAGCATGGGAGCGAGGACGCGCGCGACGACGACGACCACGTCGTGGGCCATCGCCTCGTAGCGGCCGTTCGGAATGACGACTTCCAGCGCGCCGAGGGGCTCGTCCTCGCACACCATGGGGACGCGCAGAATCGACCCGCCCGGGATGCCCTCGCGCTGCAGGCCCCGCCGCACCCACTCCGCGACCGGCGGGGCGACACCGGGAAACTCGGCCTCGTCTCCGGGCGCCGTCACGGCGGTGTAGCGCGTGCCGTCGGGCGTTCGGAGCCAGAGGCGGCAGCGACGCAGGCCGAGGCCGCGGCGCAGCGCGCCGACCACGTCGTGCAGCGCTCCGCCGGTGGCGACCCCGGCCTGCAGAACCGATGCGACCTCTCCGATGACCCGGATACCGGGATGCTCGTTATCGAGAGACGGAGCGACCATTTGGAACTAGCGCTCCCGGCGCGCCAGCGGCGCCTCGAACCTCAGCCCGAGGAATGGACGCACGTCGCCGCTCCGGCCGAAGTAGACCGTGGGCCCGAAGAGCAGGCCGATCCGGAAGCCCTGCACATCGCCGAACCACACGCCCGGAAGCAGCGAGACACCGCCCCAGGCCGACCCCTGCGGCAGCGGTGAGTTGGCGCCGACGTAGCCGGTCGCCTCGATGGCGAGGTCCCCGCCGACCTCGCTCGTGCTCGTCTCAGTGCCGAGGTCCGCCAGCCGCACGGGCTTGGTGCGGCCGCCCAGCGTCAGCCCCGCGAGGAAACCCCGCGAGCCGCCGATGATCGCGCCCTCGTCGATGAAAGAACCGATCCGCGCGCTGAGCGTGGCGATGCGCAGCGGACCGGCCGCCACGACGCGCGCGTACCCGACGTCGGCCGCTTCCACCTGCCACCCGCCGCCCAGGGTCCCGGCAAAACCGAGCACCCAGGCCCCGCGCCCCCCCCGAGCGTGCTGCCCGCCCGACTGCCCCGCGAGCGGCGTAGACAAAGCCAACAGGGCCGCCAACATTGGGATCATGGACCGACGCACATTCGTGCTCCTCACCGGTGCCGCCTCAGGGTCGCTGCTCCGTCCGTCCGCCCGTCTGGCAGGACCGGACTGGGGGACCGCCGGACCGGCGGACGGAAGACTCAGGTTCGAGCTCGACGAGAAGCGCCGCTGGTCGCTCTGGTACTCCGGCGAAGGCCAGCCCCGTCTCTTGATCAAGGACGCCGCGGTGGGCGTCTGGGTCGGGGAGCAACTCGTCACGCTCGCCGACTTGCAAGATAGCACCGTAGGAACCCGCCGGCCTCCCGGCGGCGAAGCAGTCGTGGTTCGTGGCCGCGCAGCGGGGGTCTTCATCGAGGTCGAATTCCAGACGGCTCAAGAGGCGGCGGCGCCCCAGGCCGCAGTCGGTGTGACCATCTATCCCGACCGCTACCTGCCGGCGGTCCGGGGCGTCCGATTCCTCCAGGCGGCCGAGGCCGACACCATGGCGGGGACGGGTCCCTTGATCGCCCTCGTCAACGGGTATCACTCGTGGAGCCCGTGTCTGGTAGTCGCCGTCACGTCCGCAGCGGACATGCCAGACCTCGTGAGCCACGGTGCGCTTGGTCTCACGCGCGGGGACGCGGGGCTTGGGCTCGGCTTCGAGCCGGGGGAGCCGGGCGAAGCGAAGGTGAAGTTGTCGCACAATGGGCTTGAAGCCGTCAGCGACTGGCTGCCGGCCCGCCCGCTGCGGCCCGAGGGAGACAGCTCCCGCCTGCGCCTCTGCTACGAGCCCGCCGGCGACGGACTCGCCGCCCTGGCTGCGCTCTTCTCACCCGCCTCCACGGAAGATCAGGAGCGGCTCGCTTCCGCCGTCGCGCCGGCAGGGTGGTGCTCGTGGTACGAGCTGTTCGGCAACGTCACGGAAGCGGATGTGATCGCGAACCTGGAATTCTGCGCCGCGAACTTCGATCGGCGCTTTTTCCGCTACATCCAGCTCGACGACGGCTACCAGAAGGCGACCGGCGATTGGGAGACCAACGACAAGTTTCCGCACGGCCACCGCTGGCTCACCGACCAGATCCACGCCAGAAACTTCAAGGCGGGGCTGTGGGTGGCGCCATTCGCCGTGGCCGAGCGCTCGGGCGTTCCGGCCGCGCACCCGGAGTGGCTGCTCCGGAATGCCGATGGGCCGATCGTGTGGGATACGCGAATCGACTGGGGCGGCAGGATCCACTCCCTCGACGGCGCCCACCCGCAGGTCCAGCAGTGGCTGTTCGACCTGGCGCGGCGCGCGGTGCGGGAATGGGGCTACGACTACCTGAAGATCGACTTCCTGCTCTGGGCCACCGCCGGTGAGGCCCACTACGGCGGCCTGACCCACGCCGAGGCCTACCGCAAGGGGCTCGCGGCGCTCCGCGATGGCCTCGGCACGGAGGCGTTCCTGGTCGGATGCGGGGCGCCACTGCAACACGCCGTCGGGTACGTGAACGGGATGCGGATCGGAAGCGATGTGGACGCCGACTGGGGCGGGGTGCAGGCGCCGGCTCGCGCCGCCGGCCTGCGCAGCTTCTATCACCGAGCCACGTGGCTCAACGACCCCGACTGCCTCGTCGTACGCCCTCCCCTCTCCCTGAGCGAGGCGCAGGCATGGGCAGCGCTCGTGGCCGTCTCGGGCGGTCTCACTCTCTTTTCCGACAACCTCCCGAAGCTGCCACCCGACCGGGTGCCCCTGCTGCAGCGCACGGTTCCCGTGGCCCCGGTCGTGGGCCGCCCGCTTGACAGCGCGGCCCTGCCGCGGGAAGTGGCCCCCGCCGTCCTGGTGGGCGAGGACGCCTATCCGATCGCCGGCCCGTGGCACTTTCGCACCGGAGATGACGCGACGTATGCGACGCGCGATTTCGACGAGGCGGCGTGGGAGACGATCGCCGTGCCGAAGCGCTGGGAGGAAGCGGGACACCCGAGCTACGATGGGTTTGCGTGGTACCGCACGCGGTTCTCCCTGCCGCCCCTGCCCCCCCTGCCGCCCGCCGCCGCCGGACAGTCGAAGGCCGTGGACGGCGGTCAAGGGCGGTCGGTGTACCTGGAGCTCGGAAAGATCGACGATGTCGACGAGACGTTCGTGAACGGCGTGAGGGTCGGCCAGACCGGAGCCTTCCCACCCCAGTACCGCAGCGAGTGGTCGACGTACCGGCGCTACCGCGTGCCGGCGGACGCGCTCAACCGGGGCGGTCAGAACGTACTCGCCGTGCGGGTCTACGACGGCGGGGGCGGAGGAGGGATCTGGAGCGTGCGCCGGGAGCCACCGCCCTCGACCTGGGTCGTCGAGGGAGCGCCGCGCTGGTGGACGGTCGTGCTGGTGAACTGGGACGACGAACCACGCGATATGTCCGTGCCGCTGGCCGCGCTCGGCATCACGGGCGCCAAATTCGACGTCTACGACGTGTGGCGCGACGCCCCGCGCACCGAGCTGCGGGACACGCTCGCCGCACGGCTCGACGCACACAGCGCCCTCACCGTCGCCATCCGTCCCGCCGCCGCGCGGCCGCGGGTGATCGGTTCCACGCGCCACGTCGTGCAGGGCGCCGTGGATATCGCCGACGAGAGCTGGGACGCCGGAACCCGCACGCTGCGGGCGAAGTCCGTGAACCTGGACGGCCGGACGTACGCGGTAACGATCGCCGTGCCCAAAGGGATGAGGCCGGGCCGGTGCACGGCCGACGTGCCCTGCACGGTGAAGAGGCTGGAGAGCGGGCATGCGGTGCTCGAATGGGCTGCGGGGGGAGACGGGAGGGACATCAGGTGGGAGCTGAGCTTCCGGTCGAGAGGCTAGACGCACTAACAGCTAGACGCAGCAGACGCACAGACGCAGCAGGGGTGAGCAGAGCACAGTGTCGAGGTAGTCCTCAGACCGCTTCCTGTTCTCCCCTGTTGCGTCTGCTGCGTCTGTGCGTCTAGCTGTTAGTGCGTCTAGCTGTTAGTGCGTCTAGCCGTGAAGCTCAATCGCGCGAATGAAGTACTTCTGTGTGAAGAGATACAAGAGAACAAGCGGAATTACCGCCGTCACTGCGATCGCCATCTGGTACGGCCAATTCGCGGAGTACAAGCCGTGAAAGGTCGCAAGTCCCACTTCCACCATCTGCATCTCGGTCGAGCGGGTGGCGATGAGCGGCCAGAGGAAGCTCTTCCACTGGTCCGCGAACGCGAACACCGCGACCGTCGCCAGCGCGGGCTTGGAGAGAGGGAGCACCACGCGCCAAAAGATGGTCCACTCCCCGGCGCCGTCGAGCCGCGCGGCATCCTCGAGGTCGCGGGGCAGCGTCAGGAAGACCTGCCGCAGCAGAAAGATGCCCCACACCGACACCAGCTCGGTCGAGATCAGTCCGGCGTACGTGTCCACCCAGCCGAGAGCGTTGATGATCAGGAAGCGCGGAATGAGCAGCACGACCGCCGGGACCATCAGCACCGAGAGGTACGCCATGAACACGCGGTCGCGCCCCGGGAAGCGCAGACGACTGAACGCGTACGCGGCGGTCGTACTGGTGACCACCTGCCCCGCCACCACCGAAACCGACACAATCGCCGTATTGAGAAAGAAGCGCGCGAACGGCAGCGCGGTAAGCGCGGCGCCAAAGTTCCCCAGGTGCGGGCTGACCGGGACGAGCGGCGGAGGGTAGCGCAGTACGTCTCCCTGTCCCATCAGCGCCGTGGAGACCATATAAAGGAAAGGCGCCACCATGGCCAGGGCGAGCACGAGCACCGCACCGCCCGCCATCCAGCTTGCGACTTGGGGCCTGCGGCTGGCGCCTGTCTCAGACATACTCCACCCGCCTGCCGAGCAGTCGGAACTGCGCCCGCGTCACGGCGAACAGGACCACGAACAAGAGGACAGCCAGGGCGCTCGCGTAGCCGAACTGCAGCAGTTCCCAGGCGGTCTGGTAGATCCGGTAGGCGAGAACGTCCGTGGCGTGCAGCGGCCCGCCGTCCGTGAGCATGTAGACGTAGGTGAATACCTGAAACGACCCGATGACTCCGGTGACGATCACGAACAGCGTCACCGGGCGGAGCAGGGGGAAGGTTACTCTCCAGAACCGTTGCCAGGCGCCGGCGCCGTCGACCCGCGCGGCGTCCAGGTAGGTCTGCGGAATCCCGTTGAGCCCGGCGAGGAACACGGTCATCTGATAGCCGAACTGCACCCACACGGAGACCACCATCACGGCAAGGAGCGCCGTCTTCGGGTTCCCGAGCCAGTCCACGGGTCGAACGTGGACGAAGGACAGCAGATAGTTGATCACGCCGAAATCCGCGTGGTACATCCACTGCCATACCAGGGTGACCGCTACGACCGACGAGACATAGGGCAGGAAGAACACGGTCCGGAGGGCGCGCACCCCCCGTGTGCTGCGGCTCGTGACCAGCGCGACGCCGAGAGCGATCGCAGCGGATACCGGGACGTACAGGACATAGAGGGCCGTGTTGCGGAGTGAGATCCAGACGAGCGGATCGTGCAGGATCCGGGTGAAGTTCACGACCCCTACGAACGGTCTCACCGGCTCGACCAGGCTCCAGCGGTGCATTGCGAGGTAGAACGCGAACAGGATCGGCGCGAACGAGAAGACGGCCATATGGACCAGCGAGGGGGAGAGGAACGCCCAGGCGGTCACCGTCTCTCGGCGGCGCCGCGGCTGGGCCGCCATGCGAGCACCCCAGGCGGCGAATGCGGCAGCGCAGGGACCGAGGAGCGCGAGTCCCAGTGTCACCGGGAGCCACCCGCCCGAGCCGGTTTCCGCCGGGACCACCCGGAGTTCGGCCCAACGGCCGGGAGCG
>DATDFP010000119.1:0-2626 GCA_036522535.1 Gemmatimonadales bacterium | reverse complement strand
GATGAAGGCAGGCGCGGCATGAGGGCCGGCTGGCTGCTGTGCGCGGCGCTGGTGAGTGCCTGCAACACCGGCATCAAGCCCACGGCGACCATCTCCGCCGCCGACTCCGCCGATCAGGTGCTCGAAGGCATGTCGCATTACATAACCAACGACGGCATTCAGCGCGCGCACGTCCGCGCCGATACGGCATATATGTACTCGCCTTCGCAGACGGCTGAGCTCCGCAACGTGCACATCACGTTCTTCGATACCCGCGGAGCGCAGACCTCCACGCTCAGCGCACGCGAGGGCACCTACCACTGGCGCACGGGCGACATGGAGGCACGGGGCAGCGTCGTGGTGGTCCGGACCGACGGCGCCACGCTCCGCTCCGAGGTGATCCGCTACAGCCAGGCCAAGAATCAGGTCAGCTCCGATCAGCCCTTCGTGTTCGAAGAGCCCACGCGGCACATCGAAGGGGAGGGGTTCACCTCGGATCCCGACTTCAAGGTCGTGACCGCAATTCGCCCGAAAGGGACGGGCGGCAAGTTCACCCTGCCGAGCCAATGATGGCGGCGATGCTCATGGTCGGACTGTTCCAGCAGCCTGCGGCTCCCGCCGATACCGGCGGGCGCCCGTGCACCATCCAGGTCGACTCCATCGGGGGGAAGTACCAGGAAGTGGCGGTAGGGGCCCGCGAGAAGAACTACTACGCCGGCGGGGGCGTGCTCGCACATTGTTTGGGAACGGGGAGCGTCTTGTCGGCCGACAGCGTCGCCTACTACCAAGGTGTCGGTCGGTTCGACATGATCGGCCTGCGGCATCCGGTACACATTCGCGACACGGCGATGACGCTGGACGCGACCACCGCGGCGTATTACCTGCGCCAGGAGAGGCTCGAAGCCCATAAGAACGTGGTCGCGGTGAACCGCAACAGCGGCTCGGTGCTGCGGGGGCCCAACCTGACGTATTACCGGGCGCTGAAGGGCGTACGGGACACGCTCGAGATGTACGCTTCGGGCCGCCCCATGATCGACTACCGGGGCACCGCCGATTCCGCGGAGCCTTATGTGATCGTCGCGGATCGAGTACGCTTCAAGGGCAACGACCGCATGTGGGGCGGGGGAGCCGTGACGATCGACCGCAGCGACTTCGCGGCGCGGGGCGACTCGATGCAGCTCGATCAGGTCGCCGGATTCGCGCTGCTCCTGGGTAAGCCGCGGGTCGAGGGCAAGGGGACCGAGTCCTACACGCTCACGGGCACCCGCATCGAGCTCGGCCTCCGCGGTCACGACATCCGCCTTGTGAAGGCACTGGGCGACGGCGTGGCCACGGGCGCCGACTGGCGCCTCACCGCCGATACGATTCATCTGCATGTCGACCGCAAGAAGCTGCAGCTGGCGTTCGCCTGGGGTCCCAAGGACTCGGTCCGCGCCCGGGCCGTCTCGAGCAATACGACCATCCGCGCCGACTCGCTCGCGCTGGACGTCCCGGATCAGGTGCTCACCGACGTGCGCGCCTTCGGGCACGCGCTCTCGACCATGAAGCGCGACTCCACGGCCCGGCGCGACTCGACCCCGGACTGGATTACGGGCGACTCGCTCACGGCGCACTGGGCGCCGCAGGCCGACCCCGTCGGGGGAGGGGCAGGGGCCCGCCCGCCGAAGAGCACGCTGCACCGCGTGGTCTCGCGGGGATCCGCCCGCGCATTCACCCATCAGTACAACCAGCGCGACTCGCTGCCGTCGCTCAATTACTCGCGCGGGGCGATGATCGACATAGCGCTCGCCGGAGGCCGGATCGATCGGGTGACGGTCACGGGCCGCGCCGACGGCGTCCAGCTCGAGCCGCGGCCGCCCGCTGCTCCGGACACGACCAAGAAGAAGGCTGCGGCGGACACGACCAGGAAAAGGGCTCTGCGCCGATGACGACCCCGGCCGCCCCCACTCACCTGGCGGACCTCCTGTCCGCCCGCGACTCGTCGCTGCCGCTGGCGGCGGCGGCGCTGGCGCGCGTCGGGGACGCCGAGGGACGCGCGCCGTTCGGTGAGCTCGCCGTGGCCTACCGCGAGGAGTTCCTCAAGCTGCGCGCCCACTTCGGCGGCGCGGACCTGCCCGAGCTCGGGGCGCTGTCGGTCGAGGAGTTCCGCACCAGCCTCCGGACATCGGTGCTGCCGCGGCTCGCGCTCCTGAAGATCGTGACGTACCCGCTGGGGGCGCTGGGCGATCCGGGCGCCGTGGCATTCACCCCGGAGGCGTGGGCGGAGCTCGCCGCCGACCGCAGCGGCGTGGCGGATCGGCTGCTCGAGGCGGCGGAGCGCGCCCTGGCACGCGCCGAGTCGCCCAGCGGAGAGCACCCCGTCGTCTCGGGCGGGAGCCGCCTCGAGGCCCACGGGCTCGTCAAGACCTACAAGGGCCGCCGCGTGGTGAGCGAGGTGAGCGTGCAGCTCGACCAGGGGGAGATCGTCGGCCTGCTCGGCCCCAACGGGGCGGGGAAGACCACGTGCTTCTACATGATCACCGGCTTGATCCGTCCCGACGGCGGTGAGATCGTGATGGACGGCCGGGACATCACGCCCGAGCCGATGTACCGCCGGGCGCGCATGGGAATCGGCTACCTGGCGCAGGAGCCCTCGGTGTTCCGCAAG
>DATDFP010000118.1:0-22812 GCA_036522535.1 Gemmatimonadales bacterium | reverse complement strand
GGCGGGTTTGTTGGTCTCGCTCGGCGCCAACGCTCGGAACACCAACGAGCCGCTGCCGCGAGATCTGGAGATTCAGCTGGCGCTGAGCGCGCTCCCGCCGCACCTCAGGGACGCGGCAACGGTCTACGTCTTGAATCCTGCCAGGGGCTTTGAGGTCGTCCGGGCGGGGACGAATGGGTTTCACGCTTTCGTGGCGCGAACCGGCGACGATGCGTTCCGGGGCGAGTGGCCGCTGACGAAGTATCGGGACGACATTCTCTATCCGATTGCCTTCGACAATGCGGGTGCCAAAGCACAGATGCGCATCTTCTTTG
Organism: Gemmatimonadales bacterium; assembly: GCA_036522535.1. Taxonomy (GTDB): domain Bacteria; phylum Gemmatimonadota; class Gemmatimonadetes; order Gemmatimonadales; family GWC2-71-9; genus AG12. The sequence goes on along the minus strand of DATDFP010000118.1, from coordinate 22,498 downwards.
ACGCGGCCGAGCTGCAAGCGAAAGGAACCCCTGCCGCGGAGCTGAAGCGAATCATGCAGCAGCGTCTCAAGGCAGGATTCTACCCGGCGCCGGCACGTGCCGGTATCGCCTACATGTTGTCTCCGGTGCTGCGGACCTATTTCAATCCGGACGCAAGCGACAGCGTGCTGACGGCAAACGTGCCGCACGTCATGTACTACGCGCCCAACGTCTCCAGTGAAGACATCGGCGGCGCGCAGCCCGGCAGCTCGTACCCGTTTCTCATCCTCCATGGGCCCCACGGATACAGCATCCAGTTTCTCGGCGTCACGGAGTCGGCGACGGTGAACAAAGAGTACGCAGGAATGCTGGCAACGTTGTGTAGAATGAAAGAAGTGTGGTGTTTGCCCACGAGCGGGCCGTTCGCCAGAGGCAGGTGACGATCAAGACGCGAGCCCCACCCTGGGCGCGCCCTCACGGCGACCGGTAGATCGCCCCGTTCTTCATCACGAACCGCACGCGTTCGACCGCCGAGATGTCGGCCGTGGGATCACCGCTCACGGCGAGCAGGTCCGCCTTCAGGCCTGGAATCACCCGCCCGATCTCGTTGTCCATGCCGAGGATCTTCGCATCCACCACCGTGGCGGCGAGGAGGGCCTGCGCCGGGCGCATGCCGTCGCGCACCATCCACTCGAGCTCGCGCGCGTTGGTGCCGTGTGTGAAGACGCCCACATCGCTGCCACAGCCGATGGTGACGCCGTTCTTGAGGGCGAGCTGGAACGCCCGCGCGGCCTGCTGCATACTGGCGGTCGGCGCGCTCCCCCGCGTGTAGTGGTCGAAGTACTGGGCGTAGGCTTCGACGGCCGTGAGGGTCGGCAGAAACGCGACGCCGTGCGCTGCCATCATGTGGAACACCGAGTCGGTGCCGCCGAAGCCGTGCTCGATCGTGTTCACGCCCGCGAGAACCGCGCGCCGCATGCCCTCGGGTGTGGTCGCGTGTGCGGCCACGGGTCGACCTGATGAGTGCGCTTCGGCCACCAGGGCATTCAGCTCTTCCTGGCTGAACGTCGGCTCGGATTCGCCGTGCGGCCCCCGCCCGTAATCGGCGTACACCTTGATCCAGTCGGCACCGCGACCCGCCTGCTCGCGGACCGCTTCGAGCACCTGCGCCACGCCGCTCACCGCCTGGCCGCCCTGCGGGAGGTCGAGGTCGGGCCGGAAGCCGCGCGGCCCGGGCCCGTAGCTCGATGTGGCCACGATGGCGCGCGTCGCCACCCGGAGGCGCGGACCCGGGATCAGTCCTTCGTCTATCGCCCGCCTGATGGACACGTCCTCGAACCCCGCGCCCTCGGTGCCCAGGTCGCGCAGCGTCGTGAAGCCTTGCATCAGGGTGTTCCGCGCGTGCAGCACGGCTTCTACCACGCGATAGCCCAGGGGCTCGTTCAGCACCTGCTCGTTCCACAGCGTCTCGTTGTAGGGATGCAGGAAGACGTGCGAATGCGAGTCAATGAGTCCCGGGAGCAGCGTGAGCCCCGGCAGCGCGATCGTCTGCGCGTCGTGCGGTATCCGCACGGCAGCGGCGGCTCCCACCGCGGCGATCGAGTCACCCTGGACGAGCACGACCCAGCCCACGTGCGTCGCCTCGCTCGTCGCATCGAACACGCGATCGGGCTTGAGTAGCACCGGGCGACCCGGCGCCGCGGGCACGAGCGGCGCGAAACCGGCGCGCGATGGGAGCTCGAGCGCCGACAGCAGTGTGTCGGGGGCCTGCGCGTCGAGCGCGCCCGCGGCGAGGAAGAAAATCGCGAGGAGGCAAAGGGCAACGCGCATCGTTGTCTCCCGGATGTCAGAGAGGAGCAGGTCCTCCACGTGAGTCCGTATGAGATCGAAACAGTGAGACTGCGCCCCCGGATCACTGGCCCGTCTTCGTCGGTTCGTCCAGGAACGGAATGACCGTAGCCGCCAGCGCGGGAGCGCTGAAGATGGTGTAGTGCGTCAGACCCGGTAGAATGGCGAGCCGCGATTTCGGGCGCCCCGAGCCATCCCATCCCCCGTCCCGCTGGCCACCTCCGAGCAGAGCGAACATCTCCACGGCGTGGGCGGGGGGGAATATGTCGGCATCCGCCGCGACGATCAGCGTGGTTGCCCTGAGGCCGGCGATCTCCCTGGAGAAGTCGAAGTCCTGCTTCATCGCTTCGCCGATCTTGTCCAGGAGCCGCGGCCAATCCTCCGGCCTCGGCGCGAGGCGGCTATACAGCTGATACATCGGCGTCTGCTTCATCACCTCGGCCGCCGCGGCGCCCACCTGCCCCTGCTGCGCAAGTATCTCGGGATAGAAAGCGCTGCGCCGGAAGGGAGTCGAGACCACGACCAGCTTGCCCACCACCTCCGGGTGTCGGATGGCGGTCAGCAGGGCGACGCCGCCGCCGAGGGAATAGCCCATGACATCCGGTCGATCGAGTTCAAGACGCCCGACGAGGGCTGCGATGTCGTCGGCCATCAGCACGACGCTGAGCGGCCGGTCGATGTCGGCCGTCCGCCCGTGGCCCTGCAGGTCCACGGCGATGACCCGCCGACCCCTGGCGAGCGCCGCGAGGTTGGGACCGAACATCTCGATTGCTCCGAGACCGCCGTGCAACAGGATGAGTGGTCGGCCGACGCCATGGATCTCGTAGTAGAGCTTGATCCCGTTCACGTCGGCGTACTTGCCCACGCCCTTCGTCCTGCCCACCCCACCCGGTGGGTTGGCCCGTGCCTGGGCCCGGGCCCGCCCGGCGACGGCAATCAGCCCGGTGACGGCGAGGACTGTGACTACGCTCTGAGAATGCGTGAGTGCTCCGAAGTTGGAACGCATTGCCGTATCTCCTCTTGCGTTGGGCCGGCGGCAGGTCTGCAGGAGGAAAGGAACTGCGCCGGATAGCTCGCTCCATGGACGCGACGAATGGGATGGGGCATAAATCGACACGCAGCCTGCTCCTTGTCGAGCGCGGCCGGCAGGCCGACCAGGAGGAGGGCCATATATTCGACACGATGAAGACCAGAACGCATCTCGTGGTTTGGCCGGTGGCCGTGCTGCTGGTGGCTGCGCAGTCTCGAGCCCCGGCCCAGTTGCCGGATACGCCGGCCGCTCATCAATTCTCGGCGTGGCTCACCGCCTTCAATAGCGGCGACCGCGCCACGTTTTTGCAATTCCTCGATCAGAACTTTCCCTCGCGCAAAGCGGATATCGACCGGGAAATGACCTTCCGGGATCGGACGGGCGGCTTCGACTTCGTCAAGGTGGAGGAGTCTACGGCCACGCGATTCTCGGGGCTAGTGAAAGAGCGCGACTCCGATCAGTTCGCCCGGATCGAAATCGACGTCGAGCCCGCCGACCCGCACCCAATTCTGCGGCTTCAGGGTCAAGCGATTTCGCGTCCGGCCGACATACCGTTGCCGCGCATGAGCGAAGCCGATGGCCTTGGCGCGCTTCGCAGCAAACTCGAGCGGGATGTCGCCGCGGACCGGTTCGCCGGAGCCGTCCTGGTGGCGAAGAATGGCGAACCGATTTTCGCCGAGGCATATGGTCTCGCGGACCGGGAGAAGAAGGTTTCGAATACGCTCCAGACGCGCTTTCGCATCGGTTCGATGAACAAAATGTTTACCGCGACTGCCGTGCTGCAACTGGTGCAAGCCGGCAAGGTCAAGCTCGCCGACCCGCTGGGCAAGTATCTTCCGGGCTATCCGAACGGGGAAGTCGCATCGACCGTCACGATCCACCAGCTTCTGACGCATACCGGCGGCACGGGCGATATCTTCGGTCCGGAGTTCGAAGCGCACCGCCTCGAGCTGCGCACGCTCGAGGATTACGTGAGGCTCTACGGGTCACGCGGACCGCAATTCAAGCCGGGCAGCCGATGGGAGTACAGCAACTACGGTTTTCTCCTGCTCGGCGTCGTCATCGAACGGGCTTCCGGCGAGAGCTACTACGACTACGTCCGCGATCACGTGTACCGACCGGCAGGAATGACTTCCACGGGCGCCGAGCCGGAGAGCGAAGCGATCCCGGGACGCTCCATCGGCTATATGAAGATCGGTGGCTCGTGGCAGCCCAACACGGGCACGCTGCCCTACCGCGGGACATCGGCGGGCGGCGGCTATTCGACCGCCGAGGACCTGCTGAAGTTTGCGAATGCGCTCCTGACCCACAAACTGCTCGACGCGCACTACACTGAGTTGCTGACTACAGGCAAGGTGGCCACGCCCATGGGCGACAAGTACGCCTACGGCTTCGGCGAACAGATGCGAGGCGGAGTTCGCTGCTTTGGCCATGGCGGAGGTGCTCCCGGCATGAACGGCGACCTGGGGATTTGTCCGGAGTCGGGCTATACCGTTGTAGTGCTGGCGAACATGGACCCGCCGGCCGCGCAACGGATCGCCGAATTTATCGAGAACCGCCTACCCGAGAGATAGTCGTCTCGCCACATCGGAGGAGGCCCATGATCGACCAGGCGGAGCAGGGCGTGGTGACGGTGCGCGGGGGCGCGGCGGGGTTCGCGCAGGAGATCACCGCCGGGCGCCATCGGCTCACGTCCGACGAACCGGTGTCGTCGGGTGGGACCGATCGCGGTCCGGGACCCTACGAGCTGTTGCTTGCAGCGCTCGGCGCTTGAACGTCCATGACGATCGCGCTGTACGCGCGACGGAAGGCGTGGCCGCTCGAGGGGGTGACGGTTCGGCTCCGCCACGCGAGGATCCACGCCGACGACTGCGCTGAGTGCGAGACGAAACAAGGCATGCTGGATCGCATCGAGGCGGAGATCACTCTCGCGGGCGGGCTAACGGAGGAGCAGCGCACCAAACTCCTCGAGATCGCCAACAAGTGTCCCGTCCATCGCACGCTGACGTCGGAGATCAACATTCGGACCACGCTTGCTTGAGGGCCCCTTTGCGAGATCCGGCCCGGGTCCTTGTCCCCGAGCGACCGATGCGCAACTGTTGACCATCACTCCATGAAGTACACGTTCGGCAAGCGGCCGTATGGTGCCGAAAGTAGGCCGGAAGAGATCCAGGCCATGAGGGACCGGATCTACGTCCATGGGCCGGGCATCCTCTATTGGCGCGAATTGCCGGTGCAGAGCCTTTTTCACCTCGGCATCTTCGAACAGCGCCTCAACGAGCTGTCCCATGACATGTCCGCCTACGACCTGATCGTCGATCTTGTCGAGGCTAGTCCGCCCGGCCCCCAGATTCGGGAGCGACTCAAGCAGATCTTCGCGGCTCAGCACAAGCTGCGGCGGACGGCGGTGTTCACAGGCAAGAACTTCATGCTCAACGTCGCCGCCAAGTTCGTGCTCGGCGGCAGCGTCGGCCTCAAGAATTTCTCGGTTCACACGACGCTCGAGCAGGCGCTCGAGGAGCTGCGTCATGGCGCACGACGCTGACGATGTCGCGTCAATGGTCGTCCGCCACCTCGCCGAAATCGCGGCTGGGGAATGCTCCATAACCGAGGATGACATCCGCGCCTGCGAAGCCCGCAACGACCACGGTCTGGCCGAAATCCTGACCGGCCTTCTCTACCTGCATCAGGATCTCGTCTACCGCGAGCAGGACCGGGCCCAGGCGCTGGAGAAGTTCCGAGGGCTCCTGGAATCGGCGCCCGACGCCATGGTGATCGTGAACGCACAAGGCCAAATCGTGCTGGTGAACGCGCAGACGGAGCAGCTCTTCGCTTACGTCCGCTCGGAGCTCTTGGGTCGGCCGGTGGAGATCCTGGTCCCGGACCGACTCAAGGATCGGCACCCGGAGCACCGATCGGGATACTTCGCGAACCCGCGGGTGCGGCCGATGGGCGCGGAGATGGAGCTGTACGGGAGGCGGAGGGACGGGAGCGAGTTTCCGGTGGAGATCAGTTTGAGCCCGCTGGCGACGCGAGAGGGCATGCTGGTGTCGACCGCGATCCGCGACATCACCGAGCGCAAGCGAAGAGACGAGGAGATCCGGAAGCTGAACCAGGAACTCGAGGCGTTCAGCTACTCGGTCTCCCACGACCTTCGCGCTCCGCTGCGAGCGATTGACGGATACTGCCGCATGCTGCTCGAAGACCACGCCAAAGGACTGGACGGCGAGGGCCGGCGCGTGCTCGATGTCGTCGTCAGCAGCACTCGGAGAATGGGCCAACTGATCGACGATCTCCTGGAGTTCTCGCGGCTGGGACGTACCGCGTTGCGGGTCTCAGGTCTGGACGTATCCGGGCTGGTTCAGGAAGCGCTGCAGGAACTGGGTGAGGACCTGGCGAAACGGCGCATCGAGATGAAAGTCTCGTCGCTACCTTCCGCATTCGGCGACCGCACGCTCCTCAAGCAGGTGATCCTCAACCTCTTGGGAAATGCAATCAAGTACACCCGTCCCCGCGAGCTCGCCATCATCGAAATTGGAGGAGCCTCAGACGAAACGCAGAACACCTATTGGGTCAAGGACAACGGCGTCGGGTTCGAGATGGAGTACGCCCAGCAGCTCTTCGGCGTGTTTCACAGGCTTCATTCAAGCGAGGAGTTCGAAGGCACGGGGGTGGGCCTCGCCCTGGTACAGCGAATCATCCACCGGCATGGGGGACGGATATGGGCGGAAGGGGCTGTGGACCGAGGAGCCACCTTCTATTTCACGTTACCCACAAAGAAGGGGGGCGGTAGTGGCGGATCCTAAAGGAGTGGAAATCCTCCTGGTCGAGGACAATCCCCACGACGCCGAGCTGACGATCCGAGCACTTAGAAGGGAGAACCTGGCGAACAGTATCTACCACGTGAAAGACGGAGCCGAGGCGCTAGCCTTCATGTTTGCGACCGGGGCGTACTCGGATCGAACGGCCGAGGACCTCCCAAAGATGGTCCTTCTCGACCTGAAGCTTCCCAAAGTGGGCGGGCTCGAGGTACTCAAGAGATTCAAGGCCGACGAGCGAATCAAGATGATCCCTGTGATCGTGCTCACCTCATCGAAACAAGAGCGCGACATAGTGGACAGCTACAGCCTCGGCGTCAACAGTTACATCGTCAAACCCGTCGAGTTCGACAAGTTCCACGAAGCCGTCAAACAGGTAGGACTCTACTGGCTCTTGGTCAACAAGAGTCCCCGATAGCCGTGGCGTGCGTGTGATCGCGCGTCAGGTACTTGCGCAAAGCACCGAAGTGCTCGACACGACGAACCGGACCCGGTGAGGCGCGGCGGCCACACTGTCGTGGGCGTGTTCGTGCGCACCCGCCGCGGCGCACGCGACCTCTTCCGTGACGGCCCAAGCGTTGCAGTACGGCCGGCTGCACGTATGCCCGAGGCCCTCCGGATTCTCCTGCTCGGGGACGACCCCGCAGGTGCCGACGTCATCGAGCGCGAGCTGCGGCGTTCTTCCGTCGAGGCCCTCATCCACCACGTCTACTCGCAGGACGCGTTCGTCCCCGCGCTCCGCGACGTCGCGCCCGGCTTGATTCTGGCCGACCATCGGCCACCGCGGTTCGACGCGTTCGCCGCCATCCGAGCCTGCCGGGACCTGCAACCGGCGGCACCGGTGATCGTGCTCGTCGGCATTCCTGACCAGGAGACGCACGCCGCCTGGCTCGCAGCCGGCGCGTCGGAGACCATCCCCAGGGACGACTTGCTTCGGTTAGGGGCCGCCGTCCGGGCCGCCCTCGAGCGGCACGAGACCGCCGCGCTGGCGCAGAGCGAGCGGCGCTACCGCACGCTGGTCGATCAGAACGCCGATCCCATCGTGCTCACCGACCGCACCGGGACGATTGTGTACGCGAGCGAGACGATCCAGCGGCTTCTGGGGTACGCGGCCGACGAGTTAGTCGGACGTCCGGGGCTCGATTTCGTCCACCCCGACGACCGCGCGCTCGCCCGGCGCGTGCTCACAGGTGGCCTGAGCTGGCCGGGAGAAGCCACGCGCGCCGAGCTGCGCTGCGGGCATAAGAACGGCACCTGGCGCTCGATCGAGCTCGTGATGGTCAACCGGCTCGACGACCCCACCGTGAGCGCCGTCGTGAGCGATTGTCGTGAGATCGTGCGCTACCGGCTGCCCGAGGCAGCCCGCCCAGATGCGGCGGTCCCGCCCGATGTTCTGTCGCCCCGTCAGCGTCAGGTGCTGCGGCTGCTCGCCGAGGGCGAGTCCACCCGCAAGATCGCGGAGCAACTGAGTCTCAGTGTTAAGACTGTGGAGACGCACCGGGCGCAGATAATGAAGCGCCTCAATATCCGGCACCTCGCGGGGTTGGTCCGCTACGCCGTTTACCTCGGCCTGACGCAGGCGCCGTGAGTGTGGCGGCCCCGACACAGGCGCGCGGCCACACGGTGGAGGGGTATATTATTGCGAGGAGCCACCTTCAACATGAGCGAGCCACGCTTCAGCCCTTCACCCATGAATGCATCGCACCCCGTTCCACACGAGGTTGAGATCCTCCTCGTCGAGGACAACCCCAGCGACGTGGAGCTCACTCTGCGGGCGCTCAAAGCCCGCAACCTAGCGAACCAGGTGTTCGTCGCCCATGACGGTGTCGAAGCGCTCGATCTCTTCTTCGGCGACGGGCACCACCCGCTCCGCGAGATCGGCGTCGTACCCAGGGTGGTCCTGCTCGACCTCAAGCTCCCGAAGATCGATGGACTCGAGGTGCTGAGCCGGCTCAAGAAAGACGAGCGCACCAGGAACATCCCTGTCGTCATCTTGACCTCATCGCGCGAAGAGCCCGACATCGCTACGGCATACCATCTGGGAGCGAACAGCTACATCGTTAAGCCGGTGGACTTCGAGGCCTTCGCCCGCGCGGTGTCCGAAGTCGGGCTCTATTGGCTGCTCCTCAACGAGCCGCCGCACTGACGCGCCAGCGCGCCAGCGCGCCAGTGCAACCCAACTGGGCGTGAGGACGATCACGGCTTCCCAGTGCCCTACGTCACACATCATGTGATTCGATCGCGGGACAGAGAGTTACGCCCGGCGAGCAACGGCTAGCACTCGGGTGTGCGTGCCAGCGCAACCCAAGCTAACCCGATGACCCCGAAAAACTAGCGAAGTTGGGCATTATCTAGCGAGTGTGCGCTCACTTCCTAGCATAAGTCGTTGCACCGTAATGGCGTATCATAGCACAAGCCCCCATTAAAATCGCTAACTGAGCCGGCTGCAACATGTTACAATCTGCCCTCCGGGCGCGAACCGGAGCCCGGCTACATTTCTACGCTATGCCAATACCCCCCCTTTACGGCCATGAGGGGCTCCGAAGGCGGCTGGGAGGCGCTGTTGCCGCCGGCCGACTGCCGCAGGCCCTCCTCTTTGAGGGTCCCCCCGGCGTTGGGAAGCAGCGGCTGGCGTTGTGGCTCGCCCAGGCGCTGCTGTGTGAAGTAGGATCCGGGAACGGTGAGGGGTGCGGCGCCTGTCGAGCCTGCAAGCTGGTGCTGAGCCTATCGCATCCCGACGTGCACTGGTTCGTGCCCGTCGAGCCACCGAAGAAGCCCGCCGACCCCGACAAGCTCGTGGAGCTCGTCGCCGAAGCCCTGGCGGAGCAGATGGCTGCCCGGCGCGAGGGGCCGCTTTACGAGCCGCCGTCGGGGCTGGCCAACCACGGCATCGCGTCGGTGCGGCTGCTGTTGCGGCGCCTCGCGCTCACCCCGGCCATGGGCGGGCGCAAGGTATTCATCATCGGCGACGCGGAGCGGCTGGTGCCGCAGCCGGGCGCCGAGGCGGCGGCGAACGCCCTGCTCAAGGCCCTGGAGGAGCCGCCGCAGGACACGGTCTTCGTGCTGACCACGGCCGAAGCAGACGCGCTGCTGGCGACCATTCTGTCTCGCGTCGTGCGGGTCCGTGTCGCAAGAAATAGCGACAGTGTCCTGGCAGCGTTCGCGGGGGCGGAGCTCGGATTGAAATCTGAACGCGAGATCATGCAACGGGTTGCATCAGCCGACGGGTGCATTGGCAGGCTCCTTGCACCCAAACAGGGTGGGTCTGCGGGGCGAGAGGGTGAGGCTGCGGAGCGGTTTTTTGAGGCGGTGGAGGGTGGGCCGGCGCGCTATGCCTTTGCTTTGGGGCAGCAACCTTTTCAGGCCCGCGGCGCGTTTAGCGACATGCTGGATAGCTTGCTCGAGCGGTTGCGGCACGAGGCGCGTGCCGGGGCGGACACGGACAAGGTCGTGGAGGCAATCGCCCGCGTGCTCGACGCCCGGCGGTTGGCCCAGGGGAACGTGAATCCCCAGCTCATAGCCGCGGTTTTGGCCGACGACCTGGCGGAGCAGGCATGAAGCTGTCACACGTCGACGAGGCGGGGCGGGCGCGAATGGTGAGCGTGGCGGAGAAGCCCATCACCGTACGCACGGCGGTGGCGGAAGGGGCGATCCGCATGTCGGCCGAGGCGTTCCGGCTGGTGGCGGAGGGAGCGGTGGCCAAGGGCGACGTCCTGACTGTGAGTCAGGTGGCCGGCACGCTCGCGGCGAAGCGCACGGCGGAGCTCATCCCGCTCTGTCACCCGCTGAACCTCGACCAGGTCGCCGTGGAGGCGATGCCCGACGCAGCACTTCCGGGGGTCCGGGTGCGGGCTGTGGCGAAGGCGCAGGGGCGCACGGGCGTGGAGATGGAGGCGCTGGCGGCGGTGTGCGTCGCGCTGCTCACGGTCTACGACATGGTGAAGGCGGTGGACCGCGGGATGCAAATCGAGCGGGTACGCCTGCTCGAGAAGACGGGCGGCACGCACGGCGATTGGCGCCGCGAGGCGGCCGATGGCCTGGAGGGACGGGGTTGACGGAGCGTTGACCGGGCGGCGCCAACATTGGCGCCGCAAGTCTCTACAAGAGAGGGCTATGCCTACGAAAACCCGGAAACTGATGCTGCGCGGGACTGTGCTTCTCCTCGGCGCCCTGGTAGTGAGCAGCATCGGTGGTTGGGCCCGACGCGCGACGGCTGACGATCATCCGGCGCCGGCGACGGCGCTGCCGGGCGAATTGAACTCGCTCGCGCAGATGCTCGAGGCGACGCGAGGCGAGCTCGCGGTCGCCCGACTCCAGCTGGAGCGCGCCAACGCAATCATAGAGTACTCGACGCGCTACAAGATCGCCGCCGACCTGTCGGCCGCGATCTACGACGTGGCGCTCGCCGAGGGCGTAGATCCGGCGCTCGGTTTCCGCCTCGTGCGCGCCGAGTCGAGCTTCAACCCCAAAGCCTTGAGCAAAGTCGGCGCGGTCGGCTACACGCAGGTGCTGCCGAGCACCGCGCGGCTGTACGAGCCGGGGCTCACCGTGCAGCAGCTGTACGACCGTAACACGAACTTACGCCTGGGTTTCCGCTATTTGCGGGATCTGCTGGAGCGCTACGAGGGCAACCCGGAAGCGAAGCTGCGCCTCGCGCTGCTGGCCTACAACCGCGGACCCGTCAGGGTACAAGAGGTGCTGGACGCCGGGCGGAATCCGGAAAACGGCTATGCGGCGGCCATTATGAAGGGTTATCGAAGAAAGAGCTAGAGCCGTTATATGATGCTATGACGCTACGTTGTAAGTGGTGATTGAACGAGAACGGTGGCCGTGGATCGGATCCACGCCACCGTTTTCACTTACAACGTACAACGTAGCGTCTTAGACCGGCTAGCATGCCTCTCCGCACTTCTCCGGGATTCTCAGCACCTCGCCCGACCGAATCACCGACTGCATCGTCAGCCCATTGTAATTGAGCAGTTCCGCAAGCGACACGCCGTACCGACGGGCGATTTGGCTCGCCGTCTCCCCCGACCGGACCCGATGGCTCCCGCGGCTCACCTCGGTGCGGCTCACACGCCGGTAGCGGGGTTCCGGGGGGACCGACCAGGCCGAGGGCGGGACGACCCGGCCGCTCATCGGGATGATGAGTCGCTGACCGACCCGGAGCGCGCGGGTCTTGATGTGTGGGTTCGCGCTCTCCAGCATCGCGACGCTGACGTGATAGCGCCGGGCGATCTCGGAGATAGTCTGGCCTCGCGACACGTAGTGGTCCACGAACGTCACGCGTTCGGTGGCGGGGAGGCTGTCATACCGCTGCGCCACGAGCATCCCAAGGCCGCGGGGCACCCTGACGATGACGCTCCGCCCCGGTGGGGTGATGCCGCGCACGAACTGGGGGTTCAACTCGAGGATCGCCGTCACGCTCGTATCGGCGAGCCGCGCAACGACGTCGAGGCCCGTCGCGTCCCCGACTGTCACCTCGTCGAACAACAGGGGCGGCAGGGGCTCGATCTTGTCGAACCCGTACCGCCTCGGCTGCTTGGCGACGAGCGAAGCGGCGATCAACTTGGGCACGTAGTCCCGCGTCTCACGCCGCAGGTACCGGCGGTCCGCGAGCTGGAAGAACGTTTCGTCCCCTACCGAATCGGGTTCACCGCCCGAGCCCCCGCGGCTGCCGGGGAGCCGCCCAATGCCCCGCTCGATCCGCCTCACGCCCGCGTTGTAGGCCGCGGCGGCGAGGTACACGCTTCCCAGCCGCTCCCGCAAGTCGGCGAGGTAGTTCACCGCCGCGTCCGTGGCCTTGAACGGGTCGCGCCGCTCGTCCACCCAGGGATCGACGGTGAGACCGTACAGGCGCGCCGTGCTGGCCATGAACTGCCACATCCCGACCGCTTTGGCGCGACTCACGGCGGTGTTCGACAGCCCGCTCTCGATCAGGGTGAGATAGACCAGGTCCTCCGGGAGTCCCTTCGCCCGCAGCTTCTCGCGAATCATCCCCTCGTAGCGACCCAGCCGCGCCAGCCAGATCTCGAACCGGTCGCGCGCGTCCACCTGAAAGAACTCGAGATACTCGAGCACCCGCCGCTTGGCCGCGAAGCTCGATACATCGATGTCGAACGTCGGCACCGCCGTCCCCACCCCCGCCCCCACCCCCATCTCTCCCGCCTCGGGCGCGGGGGCGGCTCCGATCACCACCGGGCCCTCGGAGCCGAACAGCCGGACCGCCTCACGCTCCACTTCCTGAGGCTTGACCGCCGTGACGACGCTGTCGGCGACAGGCCGCAAGCTGTCGCGCGCCAGCGGCTGGTGCAGGCTGTCCAGCAGCTGCTGGTCGGCTTCCGAGTCCCGAGCCGCGCGCGCGATCGCCGCTCCAAGCGAGTCCATCCCAAGACTCGTGCTGTCGCGTGCCACAGGGGTGACAGCGCCGGTGACGACGCCCGGCGCGCGGGTGCCGCCGCAGCCCACCACCAGCGCGCAGCACGTGGCCCAGGTCAGGACGTTCAGTTGAAGCTGACGAATCGGTCTCATCTGGTCGCGAAGACGTTTCCCAGGATACGGTTAGTAGCGTTCAATACCGCAAGGGCCGCGCCACGCGGCTGGTCGCCCTCAGTGAGGTAGCACCCCACGAGGCGCGTGGCCCGGGTCTGCTGTCGCGCGGTGATCGAAACGATCACCACTGTAGCGTCGAAGGCCCGGACCGCCTTGACACCCAGCAGCTCGAAGCCCATCTGAGGCTGCACCGCGCGCTCGAGCGCCCGCACGACGGCGTCCGCGCAGCAGCGCAGCTCGCCTGCCGGGGAGATGACTCCCTCGGCCTCACCCCTGAACTCGCGTCCGTCCGCCCAGCAGAGCGCGGCTTTCGCCCGGCAGCGCCCGTTCGCCAGGCGCTGGAACTCGAAGTCCTTCAAGCGGAGGCGTTCCCCACCCACCGGTTCCGGTCCCGACACGTTCCCGCCTCAGTCGAATCGGACTTCGATCTGGTGCTGGGCCGCGGTCTGCCGCGGCAGCTCCACCACGTCCACCTCCAGCCGGGGCCGCCCCTGCAAGTCCTGCTCAGCCGAGACCACCAGGATCAATCCGCTCGCAAGCTCGACCTTGAGCTGGCGCAGGTCCGACCGCACCGTCACATCCCGCACCGAGTCGCCCCGCAGCCGCGCGACCCCACCGGCGATGCGGCGCAACTCCCGCAGCTCCAGCGACCTCACGCCAGTCGCTCGGCCAGGAGCCGCGATAAGGCGGCGTCGGGAATGTGCTCCGCTTGAATAAAAAGCGACGATTTCGAGGTGGCCTCAAGCGGGTACGTGGCCCAGAACGACCGTCCGGGTCGCTCAGGGGTCGGGCCGGCCGGCCGGAAGGAGAGCACCAGCTGCCATGCCTCCGTGTTGGCCGGGCGCTCCGCTAGGGCGTCCACATGCCAAACCTGATCGCCATGGGCGATCACGCGCCAGGGCATGGATCACCTCTTGCAAACAAGGGCTCGACAATATTGGCGTAACTGCAAGTCCGGTCAAGACTTGTCAGTCATCACGAGTGGCCAGCGCCCGGAACCGCTTGGAGAGCTCCTTCGTCACCGGCCCGGGGGCCCCTGAGCCGATCACCCTGCCGTCCAGCTTGACGACGGCGACGATCTCGGCGGCTGTACCCGTGAGGAACATCTCGTCCGCCGTATAAAGGTCGTAGCGGTTCAGAGGGAGCTCTTCCACCGCGTAGGTCGCCTCCCGCGCCAGCTCGATCACCGCGTCGCGCGTCACGCCTCGCAGGATGCCGGCGTAGGCGGGCGGCGTCTTCAGTGTGCCGTTCGAGACCGCGAACAGATTCATACCGCTCGCTTCGGCGACGTACCCGCCCGCGTCCAGCATGATGACTTCGTCCACGCCGGCGGCGATGCCTTCCACCTTCGCCAGGATATGGGAGAGGTAATTGAGGGACTTGATGCGTGGCGAGAGGCTCTCTCGGTGGCTGATCGGCGTCGGCGCCGTGAGGGCCACCAGGCCCTTCTCGTAGCGGTCAGCGGGCCACAGCGCGATCGTGTCCACGATACAGATGATCGAGGGCTTGGGGCATTTACGCGGATCGAGTCCCAGATCCCCGACGCCGCGGGTTACGAGGAGCCGGATGTAGGCATCCTGGAGCCCGCTCTTGCGCACGGCCTCTTCCACGAGACGCGTCATGGCGTCTTTGGTCAGCGGTATGTCGATCCACACCCCTTTCGCCGAGGCATACAGCCGATCGAGGTGCTGGGCGAGGCGGAAGATGCGCCGGTCGTAGACACGAATCCCCTCGAACACGCCGTCACCGTACAGCAAGCCGTGGTCGAACACCGAAACCCTGGCGTTCGCCTTGTCGCTGTACTGGCCGTCGATCCAGATGAGGGGGGGCATAGGTGACGTGGCGGAATATACCGCTCTGGAGCACGAGTCGGCTATGTGTGCGCTAGGTCACACGAAGCAAGCGCGCCGCCGTCACTTCGAAAGGGCGACGATCTTCTCGAGGATGCTGCGGGCGAAGTCCTTGTCCCAGGTAACCGCGCTCTTCTTCGCGACGACCTGAACGCGGGTGGAGCCTTGGGCTGCGGAGGTGAGCGTGACCGCGACTTCCCGGTCCGTTGTGGCGCCCTCGATCTCCCGCTTGTCCTGGCCCCCTTCCTGCTCCGCTGCTGTTTTCGTCTGCCGGATCCCGAGCTGGCGGAACGTCTGCTCGGTCGCGGCCGAGGCGCGCTCGACCGGGGCTGCAACGACCGACTCAACGCCTCGCTGCGTGAAGTAAATGCCGCCGCCCGCGCCGGCTCCGGCGGCGGCCAGGAAGCACCCCGTGCTGCTCAGCACTGCAACGGCAACGAGCGGTGCCTTCATGACATCTCCAATGCGCTCGCGCTGCTGGCGCGACTAGCTCTGAATAGCCACCCGTTCAACGCAGGTTCCACGTAGTGAAAGCTCGCGTGCCGGGCGAAAAAGGAAAGGCCCACCACCGCTCCGGGTGACTTGTCGCGGCCATGCCCCAAGATCGCGATGTACCGCGCGGTCGAGTTGTCGCGTGCCCGCCACCGGGCCAGGAGCCGCTGGTGGTCACAGTGACTCAGCACGGAATATGCACATAGCGAGGCCCGATTTGACGAATCGCAGGAGACCATCCATTTCCGGAGTTCCCGTGCATCGTCATCGCGCCCTCGCTCTCATCTTGGCCATCCCCGTGACGGCCTGCCAGCAGCCGCTGCAGCCGCGCGCGAACTTGGCCGACCCGCTCTTCGCCGCGACGGCTGCGTCGGAATATCAGGCGCTCGACCTCGGACGCTTCCTGCCGACAGTGGTCAATTCCCGGGGGGATGTCGCCGGGACGGTGGGAATCGGCCGCTCCCAGCATGCGGTGGTCTGGCGCAACGGTGCGCTGCAAGACCTGGGCACACTCCCGCCGGAGTCCCCCGACGACCCGGACACTCGCTTCTTCTCGTTCGTCACCGCCATGAACAGCCGCGGTCAGATAGTCGGTTGGGAGAGCTTTTTCCCGCCCCTTGAAGATGTCCGCGCCTTCATCTGGGACAATGGCGTCCTGCGCGATCTCAACACGCCGGGGGGCTGCTGTGGGGGTCGTAACATCGCCGAGGCGATCAGCGAAGCCGGTCACGTCACGGGGGTCACCAACGCGTCTGGCCCGCTTCATGCCTTCCTGTGGCGCACCGGTACGATGACCGACCTCGGCACCCTGGGAGGTCGAAAGAGCTTCGGGCTCGACGTGAACGCCAGCGACCTGGTCGTTGGCTGGAGCGACTACGACCCGAACAGCGAGGACGAGCATGCTTTCCTGTGGGCGAGTGGGGCGATGCAGGACCTCGGCACGCTCGAGGGACAAACAGAGAGCCAGGCGCTGAAGATCAATGACGCGGCGCAAGTCATCGGCGTGAGCGGGTCGCACGCGTTCTTCTGGTCCCGCGGCGTCATGCAGGACCTCGGGGTTGCCAGCCCGGTGGCGATCAACAGCCGCGGCCAGGTCGTACTCAACGCCGGGGGACGAGTCCTTGTGTGGGAGCGCGGCGCCGTGACTCAAGTCGATTCGCCCGGGAATAGCTACAGCATCGCCACCGGCATCAACGAGCGCGGGCAAATCGTCGGCTGGTCTCAGTCGGGCTCCGGGCCGCCCCATGCCGTCCTATGGGAGCAGGGGAGGATGACGGATCTCGGAGCGCTCGCCGACGCGGAGCAGAGCCGCGCCCTCGCGATCAGCAACAGTGGTCGCGTCACGGGATGGTCTCTGTCGGCGTCCGGGGAGATACGCGCCCTTGTGTGGTCGAAGAGCGCGTCGCCGAACGCCGCGCTGGTGGTCGCCACCCGGTAAGGGCGTCACAGCCGCGAGGGCTCATGACCCGGGCGGGGATCGAACCCGCGGCCTACGGATTAAAAGTCCGTTGCTCTACCAACTGAGCTACCGGGTCGGACGCCTGAGAACGTAATGGGTTAGCCGATTCCGGGGTATCGCACCAGCGCAAAAGCCACTCCCGGCTCGGCCGTGGCACGGGCGTTGCGCGCGCAGGGGCGCTTGCCTCGGCTCGCCACGCCGCCCACCGCCCCACGATTCAGGCGGCGACGGACCGCCAGTCTGCTTGCAATCCTGGGCCTGACTCCCCATATGTAAGCCCCTTGTATCGCGAGGCGCGGCTATGCGGCCCTCCCACGCAGTCACGCGGCTTGCGCTCACGGGCTTCGGCGGGATAGCCGCGCTGGCCTGTGGGTTATCGGACGTATTTCGGTCGCCCGGCCTCGAGGCGGTGACCATAAGCTACCAAGGCCCCACTTGCATACCCGTCGACTCAACGGAGCCCTTCACTGTTGTCGTCGAAGTGGGAGGTGCCCAGCTGCTGCAACCCTACCTCCGTATCACGTCAACCAATCCTTCGGTGGTCGGCATAACGTCGGGACTTGATTCCCTGGTCGGGAAGATGACCGGTCAAACGACGCTGACGATCCGCCTGGAAAGCTCAATTCTCACCGATACGGCGCCAACGCTCGCCCAGTCGTTGAGGGTGAGGCAATCCGCGTCGAATTGTTGAAGATTGAGACCATGAAGGCGAAGTGCTTCAGGTGCGGATCGGAGCTCGAATCAACGGCGCGGTTCTGCCCGAACTGCGGCACGCCGGTCTCGGATCCGCAGAGCGCCACGTTGGTGCTGCCGTCCGACGAAGCGGGCGACGAGCTGCTGCAGCGACTCCGCCTCATGCTCGCGGGCGAGTACGAGGTCGAGCAGGAGCTGGCGCGTGGCGGCATGGCGGTCGTGTACAGGGCCACTGAGGTGGGCCTGGGCCGTGTCGTCGCCCTGAAGGTCCTGCCCCCCGATCTCGGGCTCACCCCCCGTGCGGTGGAGCGGTTCAAGCGCGAAGCGCGAATGGTGGCGGAGCTCGACCACCCGAACATCATCCCCGTGTTCCGCGTGGGGCAGAGCGGCAGCATCCTGTACATAGTGATGAAGTTCATCGAGGGCCGAGCCCTCGACGCCATCCTCGAGGCGCAGGGCGCGCTGCCCGTGCACACGGTACTGTACGTGCTCCGCGGCGCCACGCGCGCCCTGGCCTACGCGCACGAGTGCGGAATCGTGCATCGAGACATCAAGGGCGGCAACCTGCTCGTGGACCGCGACGGGCGGGTGCTGGTCTCCGATTTCGGCGTCGCCCTCCGGGCGGCGGACATCACCCTCACCGCCGACGGCGCGGTGATCGGGACGCCTCCGTTCATGAGCCCCGAGCAGTGCGCCGGCCGGCGGGCCGGCCCCCAAAGCGATCAATACTCCCTCGGCATCGTCGCCTTTCAGATGCTGACGGGATCCCTGCCGTTCCACGCGGACTCGCTCCCCGGCATCATGCACCACCACTTCTTCACGCCCGTCCCCGACATTGGGCTCGTACGGGACGACACGCCCGAGGCCCTGACCGGGATCCTGCGGCGCGCTCTCAGCAAGGAGGCCGGCGACCGCTTCCCGACCACGAGCGAGATGCTGGCAGCGATCGAGACAATCCCGTTCTCCGATGCCGACCGCCGGGAGAGCGAAAGGATCCTGCAGCAGCTCACCCAGGGCGACGCCATCGCGAGAATCTCCACCCGCTCGTTGCCGGCGCTTCCCGAGACGCCAACCCTCGCAATGAACCTGCGGGGCCCGCCACCGTCGCGGCGCCATCGCCTGATTGTGCGCGGAGGCGGGCTCGCCGCTGCGGGCCTCCTCGCCGGCGCCGCCGTGCTCTGGGTGGGTCGGGCCTCGCACCGGCACGGCGCCCTGGACTCGGAGACGGTGCACCCGTCGCCGCCTGTGGCGCCGGGGCCGCCGCCGCAGCAGGCCTCCTCGAGCCGGGCCGCTCCCGGCGGCAGCGGCAGACTGAGAATGCTCACAAGCCCGCCGGACGCGGAGATCTCCGTCGATAGCCGGCAGGTTGGCGTCGGTTCCGTCTTCGATCTCGCGGTCGCCGCTGGCGCGCGGCGGCTGCGGGTACGGGCGCCCGGCTACGAGACGTTCGACACGACCATCGTGATCCCGGCCGGCGGGACCGTCTCCCTGGGCCGGGTCGCCCTGCGCACCCGCGGCGGGGGGACGTGAAGCGGCTCGCCCTCGGTCTCGCGGTGCTCGCGGGCTTCGCCGCGCCGGCCAGGGCTCAGAAAAGCACGGCCGAGGTCCTGCGAGAGGCGCACGATTTCTATGAGCGACTCAACATCGAGCGCGCGCTGCCGCTGTTGCGTCAGGTCGTCTCCCCGGGGTGGCCGTTCGAAGTGACGGCGGAGCAGCGCGTCGACGCGTACACGTACCTCGGCGCCTGCCTGACCCTCGTTGGGAAACGCGATTCCGCGGTGTTGTACTTCCGCGCGGCCGTCGAGCGTGAGCCGTTCACGGACCTGGACCCGCGCCTGTTCACCCCAGCCCAGCTCGAGCAGTTCCATCGTGCCCGGCGTCTGACGTTCGCCGTCGCCGCCCGTCCTGTCGCCCCCAGCCGGATCGACCCGCGGACCGAGCGTCTGACCCTCACCGTCGTCACGACGCATGCGGCATCGCTGCACGCGGAGCTCCACAACGCCTCCGCTTCATCCGGCGTCACGCTGTTCGACGGTGAGAGTGACGGGCTCCGGGAGCTTCGCTGGAACGGCCTGCTCGGCGACGGCCGGCTGGCACCACCGGGTCGCTACGAGCTGCTCGTAGCGGCGCGCAGCCGGCTGCTCGAGCGCGCGGACTCCGCGCGGGTCTACTTCGACCTCCGGCACTACGCCCCGCCCCCCGAGGACACCGTACCGGACCTCACGGATCGCGAGCTTCTCCCCGAGCAGCTGCCCAAGTCGGCAGCCCGGGGGGATCTGCTCAAGGGATTGGCGGTCGGCGCCGGCGCGTGGATCATCTCGGGCACCCTGGCAAACGGCCATCTGGGCGGCAGCCTGAGAGCTGGGGCCGGTATCGTCTCCGGTGGCGCAGCCGTGACCGGGGGCATCGCGTTTCTCGTGCGGCGGCACCAGAGCGACATTCCCGAAAACATCGCGGCGAACGCGCACCGCCGGGCTGCGCGATTGGCCGCCAACGAGGCCATCGCTCGCCGCAATGCGGAGAAGCTCGCCCAAACCGTGCTCCTGATCACGCCGGCGGCAGGAGTGGGCCCCTGACGGGGGCCCACGCGACCCCGATCCGGTGCGGGCTGGCTGTCGGTCTCGCCCTCGCGGCACAGACCGCGGCGGCCCAAAGCGGCCCGACCGGGGCGGCCTTCGTCTCACTGGCAGAGCATCGGGTTGACGCCGGGTACGGCGTCGAGCGGTCGTCCGGGATCCTGCTCGGCGTCGAGGGGGCAGTCCCCCTCGCGTCCGGGCTGACGCTGGCGCTGCGCGCGCGCGGAGGAAGATTGTACACGTCGTCACGCGGCGCCGTGGACCGGGACGTGGGGGAAATCGCGACGGAAGCGATGCTCGCGGCGGCTCCCTGGCTCACGCTCCAACTGGGCGCCACGCGGCGCGTCTATTCCACCGCCATTGCACGGCAGCGCTGGACGATCGTCTACCTCGGAGCCGAGGTGCGGTCGTCGCTCGTCGGAGGCGCGATCTCGGGGCTCGCCCGCGCGGCTCTGCTCCCCGTGGTGTCCGTCAACGGCCTGGACCGACCCGAGGTCGCGCTCACCGCCGCCGCCGGAATGGAATATCGTGTCGGATCGCTCCGCTTCCAGGCGCTGTACGAGCTGGAGCGCTACGACTTTCCAATTCGCGAAGCGGTGCGACGCCTGGAGCAGCTCGCCCAGCTCTCCGTTCGCTGCAGCGTGCGGCTGCAGGCGCTCTGAGGAAGCCACGCCGCCGCTGCCCCGGCTCGCCACCGTCCGGCGCTGGCTGCTCGGGCTCTACGTCGCGAGCGCCGCGCTCGTCACGGTGCAGCAGGCCGTCGTCAAACAATCGAACAACTTCACCATCTTCCGCTCTGCGACCGTCAACCTGCTGGCCGGCAGGGACCTCTACGCCGGACATCCCGAGCAGCATTTCGACTTCTACAAGTACAGCCCGACGTTCGCGCTGCTGTTCGCGCCGCTCGCGTACCTCCCGTTCGCGCTGGCGTTCCTCTGCTGGAGCCTGCTCAACGCGCTGCTTCTCTGGTACGCGCTCGACCGCCTCCTCCCCGGGCGCCGGGCCACGCTCGCCCTCGCGCTGCTCTACCTCGAGGTCCTGTTCGCCATGCAGTACGGCCAGAGCAACTCGCTCGTCACCGCGCTGATGATCCTCGCCTTCGTCGCGTGCGAGCGAGCACGCCAGTTCGAGGCGGCCACAGAGATCGGGCTCGGCGCGGCGATCAAGCTGTTCCCGCTCGCGCTCCTGCCGGTGGCGGCGTTGCACCCTCGGCGCGTTCGGTTCGGGCTGATCTGCCTCGGCGCGGCGGCCGCGCTCGCCACGCTCCCGCTCCTCGTGGTGCCGGCGCGGGAGCTCATGGCCCAATACCGGTCCTGGCGGGCGATCGAAGCGGCGGACGCGCTGAACCGGGGCTACTCGATGATGCAGTACCTCTACATGTGGCTCGGGGCCGACTGGCCCAACTGGCCGGTGCAGCTCGCGGGGACGGCGCTGCTGCTCCTGCCGCTCGGGCTGGGCCGGACGCGCTGGGGCGACGCGGAGTTCCGGCGCCTGTTTCTCTGCTCGCTCCTGGTCTACGTCGTGCTGTTCAACCACCAGTCGGAGCGGGCCACGTTCATCATCGCCTACACGGGGATCGTGATCTGGTACGTGAGCTTCGGGCCCCGGCGGTTGCGGACCGCGATCATGGCGCTGACGCTCTTCGTCATGGTGCTGCACGACGTGGACATCGTGCCGCGGTGGGTGAAGGCGGAGATCCTGATCCCATGGCGGGTGAAGGGGATCCCCTGCCTCGTGGCGTGGCTCGCCATGCAGCGCGAGCTGCTCGTCACGGCGCTCCGAAGTGAACCAGCCGGAAGTCCCCGCGCTGGATCCGCTCCCGCACAACCGGCGCCGTGAGGGCCGCGAGCTCGGCAGCGCGTGGCGCGACGTACCGGTCCCAGTACGCGAGATCGCCGTCGGGATACCCCGGGTGCACCATCAGCTCCGTCGTGCCCGGCTCGAGCCGATCGAGCAGCGCCAGGAGTCGCGGCAGGAATTCCGCCCCGCCCTGGAGCGAGACGCCGAAGAACCGGTCGGCGGACCGTGGAGCGGGCGCGCCGCGCGACGCGACCCGCCAGGCCGCCGCCAGTGCGACCTTCTTCACCAGCGCGGGCCAGTTTCGGGGGTTCGCGCCGAGCGGCTCGAGCGGCACGCGCACGACCGGGACGCCCTGCCGCCGCGCCGTCTCGACCACGGCCGGCCATACACTTGGGAGGACA
>DATDFP010000117.1:0-8403 GCA_036522535.1 Gemmatimonadales bacterium | reverse complement strand
TACATCCAGCGCGGGCCGGAGCCGCCGCGGGACACGACGATGGACCCGCGTGCCGCTACCTTTTGACGCGCCCGGCGTGCGGGAGGAGGGGACGTAGGCGGGAGGAGGGGGACGTAGGTGGCCGGTGACGCCATCCAGATGGTGGGGACCGTGACCGAGGTGCTCCCCAACACGACGTTCCGGGTGAAGCTCGAGAACGGGCACGAAGTGCTGGCCTACGTAAGCGGCAAGATGCGCAAAAACTACATCCGGATCCTCCAGGGAGACCGGGTAGCCGTGGATCTCTCACCATACGATCTCACGAGGGGCAGGATTACGTATCGGTACAAGTAGACAAGAGGCGTGGAAAAGAGACGTGCAAAAAAGACGTGGAAAGAAGGCGTGAAAAAGAGGCGTAAAACGTAAAGGGCCGGCGGTGATTCCGGCCCTCACGTTTTCAGCTACGTCTCCTGTTTCTTACGTCTCTTTTTCACGCCTCTTTTCCACGCCTTCTTTCCACGTCTTCTTATCTTTTAGAAGAACAGCATGAACCCGCCAGACACGTCCACCTGAGACGGCGAGAGGGCGCCGATGCCGTTTTGCTCACGCGTGCCTTCGAACACGAGCTTCAGCGACTTGGTCCACTGGTGATAGATGCCCGCCGTGTACGACCGCCACAGCGAGTGGATGGCGTCGTTACCACCGGTGGCAGCGGTTTCGCCGGTGCTTGCGTTCTTCAACTCGCTAAAGCCGTAGCTCCCGGCAATCGTGGTCTTCTTGTTGAAGGTGTAGCCAAGCTGAGCGATGCCCCCGAACGACTTGCGCGGATCGCCAGTCGGTGCGAATTCGTTTCCGGAGAACATGAGGGTAGTGCCCAGCCGACCGCCGTAGTAACCGGAGACCACAATAGCAAGATCCGACACGTCTGCGCGGATGCCCGCCGTCCCACCCACCGAGCTCTTGGACGTGCCGCCCGTCGCGGCGTTCCACGTTTGCTGCCACAGCCCGCCGGCCCAGAACAGGTACTTATTCGGGCCTGATTTCTGGTTGTAGGTGAACTCCGCCTCGAGGCGGGGGATCTTGGTGTAGACATAGGCGCATGTGGCAGCGATCGTGCATGCCCCGGTGGTGGGGTCTCGGGTCCCGAGCGCGATGCTGGGTTGGAACGCGCCGATGGACAACTGCGCCGGCACTCCACCCCGGGTGCTGTAGGTCACCTGGGCGTCGAAGTTCGGATAGATGTAGCCGTATCCAATGCGGCCTAGCGTCGTTCCGGCACCTTGGCTTCCGCCGATCCCGACCGCGCCAACGCCGAACAGTGTCTGATCGTTGAGGATGTTCTGGCGGCTGAACAGGCCAAGCTCCCGGCCCGCGAGGATTTGTCCCCAGTCGCCGCCGACCGTCAAATAGACCTGGCGCATGTCGATCTGTGCGCCCGCCTGGGTGCCGTTCCCGAAGTTGTCGTGGACGGCACCGTTGTTGATCTGCGGCGCGAACCCGAAGTGAATGCCGAGATTCATGCCAGCTTCTTTGCCCTTCGCCTCAAAGGTGGCAAACGCGGGAAGCAGCCCGGTACGGACGCTGCTGTTCGTGAGCTTGTTTTGGGCCGTGTTGCCTTTCGTGAACACCCAGAACGCGTTCACGTTTCCCGCGAAAGAGAACGACCACCCGTTGGACATCTGCATCGTGAGCTGGGCGTTGGCCGCCGCGGGCCAGAGCAGCGCCACAGCCACGGACAACAGCGCGAGACGCTTCATACGAAAGTTCCTCCTTGGGAGTTTACCTGCTCAAGACCGACCGCTCGTGCCCTGCGAGGCGCCGGCCATGTCGCGCGGCGCCAGGTACAGCCGAGTGGGAACATGGCTCTCCCACCAGTAAGACTCGTTGATCTGCGTCTGATAGCTCGTGTGTGACCAAATAGGGAAGCGGAGTCCACCTCCTGGATAGAGTCCATCCGTCGTGCCGCTCAGTCCCTCCGAGCAGTCCGCATCGACCCGCTCGGCGTTCGTCAGCACGCTGCTTTGCCAGGGCGTGACCCGATCAGCCACGGCATAGAACTACTTCCCGGCGTCCATGGCCGCTAGGGTCGGCGTCCGGACCGATCCCGAAACGTCAAAGCGAATCCACATACCTGACGCCCCATGGCCCGGCACGCCGCAAAATATTAGGTAGGTCCCCCCCCTATTCGCAATGAAGCGCACGTCGTCGGTTCCGTTCGGCGGAATCCCCTCGGTCAGCCGAACAGTGAAAGCCCGGTCGAATGCAGGACTTACGGGAGCCGTCGGGAGCGGGGTGGAGTCGGGGATGACCACGGCCGAGTGGGGGAGCATGCCGTCGTGATTGCGGAAATGCATCACGACAGTCCAGCCGAGCGGCACCGTCAGGGTGAGCCCGCCGTCCCGGAAGCCGTTGAAATTCAGCGCGCCGTTCAGCCCCGTCAGTCCCGCCATCAGCTCGAACGTCGCCGTGTTGGTGGCGGTATCGGCGGTGAGCCAGGCTGGATCAATCGGCTGCGACGCCCCGACGTGATCTCCCTGCGCCCGGACCGCGGAGGGGAGCCCGAGCCCTAGGGCGAGCGTCACCGCGAACCAAGCATTGCGCATCGAACACCTCTCGACCTCGGCCCCGCCCCCCCCAACTAACCCCGGGCGCAAGCCCGGGGTCCCCGCGGTCTAGGAACTTCACCTTGAGGGGCCCCAGGGACCCCGGCCGCGGGCCCGGGGTCTACGAACTTCACCCTGACGGACCCCAGGGACCCCGGGCTTGCGCCCGGGGTCAGTGGGTTCAGAGGGGTAGCTACATCCCGGCCTTCGGCAGCCCGAAGACGAACAGCGCGTCGCCGAGCGGGAAGCTCAACTGGAAGTTGCCGCCCGCGGCCACGGCCACGAACTCCTCGCCGTCGACGTCGAAGACCGACGGCGCGGCGTTCACCCCCGCGCCGCAATAGAATTTCCACAAGACCTGGCCGGTCTTGGCGTCGTACGCCTTGAACCAGCCGTTGCCCTCGCCGGTGAAGACCAGGCCGCCCGCCGTAGCCGTAATCCCGCCCATCATCGGCTGTTCGGTCTTCTGCTGCCAAACGATCTTCCCCGTGGCGAGATCGATCGCCGACACGGTCCCCCACTGCGTCTCGGTCGGGATCGCCACGAAGGCGCTGCCCAGCCACAGCCGGCTCTTCTCCCACGGGGCGTAGTGCGTGATGTAGTTCATCGGCTGGTGCAACCCCGCCGTGTAGGCGTAGCCGAGGGTCGGATGCACGGCGATCGGGGACCACTCTTCACCGCCATTCGCCCCCGGGAGCATCCGCACGCCCTGAGCGGTCGGCTGCGCGTACATGTTCTCCTGCGGGACGAAGGCCGCCGAGCGGCGGATCAGCTTGCCGGTGCCCGCGTCGATGACGTAGACGAAGCCCGTCTTGCCTGCCTCGATCACAGCCTTCTTGCCGCCGACCGTGGCGATCACGGGCGGGCTCACCGCGTCCAGGTCCCACACGTCGTGCGGCACCTCCTGGTAGCCCCACTTGAACTTTCCCGTGGTCGCGTCGAGCGCGACCACGCTCTCGGTCCAGAGGTTGTCGCCCGGACGGATCGCGCCGTCGAGGTCGGGTGACGGGTTGCCGATGGCGACGAACAGCGTCTTGCTGGCGTCGTCGTAGGCCGGCGTCATCCACATCGAGCCGCCGCCGTGCTGCCAGGCGTCGGCGTACTTGGCGGAGTCGGCCTTCTCCTGCGCGATGTCGCGATGGAGGTCATCGCCTTCCCACGTCGTCTTGGACCACTTGCCCCACCACCCGCCGTCCTCGGGGGACGGCAACGTGTACCAGTTCCAGACCTGCTGGCCGGTGGCAGCGCTGTACGCCCGGACGAACCCGCGGATCCCGTACTCGGCGCCGGAGGTTCCGATGATGACGTTATCGCCCACCACGAGCGGAGCCATGGTCTCGGTGTAGCCGAATTCGGGGTCGCCGACCTTGGTCACCCACTTCTCTTTGCCGGTCTGCTGGTCGAGCGCCACCAGCTCGCCGTCGAGGGTCGCCACGTACACCGTCCCGCCCGCGAGCGCGACGCCGCGATTGTTGGGGCCGCAGCAGGCCGTGCTCACCGCCGCGTTCTTGTGCTCGTAACGCCACAGCTGCCTCGCGGTTCGGAGGTCGTACGCCGTCACGATGTTGTTCGGGGTCGCGGGCGACGTGATGTACATGATGCCGCCGGCCACGACCGGCGTGGTCTCGAAGCTGCCGAGCCGCTGGGCCCCGTGAGTGAACACCATCCGCGGGACGAGGTTCTTCACATTCGCGGTGTTCAGCTTGTTGAGGGGCGAGAAGCGGTTGTTCCAGTAGTTCTGGCCGTACATCAGCCAGTCGCCGCTGGACGCGGCCTGCAACAACATGTCGTTCGTGACGACGGTGTGCCGCGACGTTGCGGGGCCCCCCCGCTCGCCTGTGCCTCCCGAGCCCTGAGCCCCCTGCGCCCCGGCTCCCTGCGCCCCGCCGACCAGTGACGCGATTGTCACGGCCGCGCACCATCGAGCCCAACGCATCATACCCACCTCCCTGGAAGGTCCACAGCCCCCTACTCCCCGGCGCCCAGCGAGAATCCGACATACGCGTTCCGGCCGGGAGCCGGCTCATAATAGCGCCCGGGCACGAAGTTGCTACCCACCCTTATGGGCTGCGCGTTGATCGCCACGGAGCTCACGTATTTCCGGTTGAAGACGTTGTTGCAGCCCACGAACGGATGGAACCGCACGCTCCCCAGCCTCCCGTCCCAGCCCAGGCGAATGTTCGTCGTCCACCACGCGCCCGTCCGTATGTTGAGCGTGTCGTCCACGAAAAAGCTCGAGGAATGCGTCTCCTCGAGCTCGGCCCAGGCGTTGCGGCCCCAGCCCGGCCGCGCCTGGAGTGTCAGGTGCAGCCAGTGCTTGGGAATGCCGGGGAGCGCGCGGTCATGCAGGTCGTGGATCGTGGTGTCCGGAGGCGTGACGGCGTTGTTGACCGAGACGATCTGGAACTCGTCGTAGCGGTAGTCCGCGAAGGTGTACGCGCCGAGGACATTCAGGCCCAGGCCGAGGGCGAAGTCCAGGCCCACCTCGACGCCCCGATGAATCGAGCGTCCCGCGTTCTGATAATAGACGCGCTGCAACGTGTCCGGAAACGGGATCAACTGATCCCTCACGTGCGCCTGAAAGACCGCCACAGAGTAATTCAGCCTGCCCCGCCAGTCGCCACGCACGCCGATCTCGTAGCTCGTGGCCTTTTGCGGCTCGAGACTCGGGTTGAAGCCGCCCGCGGAGCCGGGACGGTTGGTGAGCTCCGTCGTAGTCGGGGTTTCGAACGAGGTACCGATGTTGCCGTACAGCGTGGCCGCATCGGAGGGCGTCACGCTCACGCCCAAGGAGCCCGAGAGCGCGCGCATGCGGCGGTGCCCCGAGTCGTCGGGGTTGGTCGCAGTGATCAGCCGATCGTCCACCGAGAAATTCACCCAGTCGTAGCGCAGGCCGCCCGTGACCGTGACGCGGGGCAGCACGTCCACGGCCGTCTGAGCGAATGGACCCACTTCCGTCACATGCTCGAGCTGGTCGAGCTGCCGCACCGTGTCCGGCCGGCCGGCGCTGTTGCCGAAGTTGAGCCGGTCGTCGCGCTGCCGTTGGAAGTCGAAGCCGACCGTGACCCGCTGCCGCACGGTGCCAATGGGCGCCGGGCGTGTCAGGTTGAAGCGCGCGCCGTAGGCGACTCGATTCAGGTCGATGTAGGCGAATGTCGTGGGGTTCTTGAGGTCCCGCTTGAGGCCGAACAGCGTCACCGCGGCCTCGCCGCCCGCAGCGAACGGATGGCGCGAGGTGACGCCACCCTGCGCCTGCCACACATCCTTTCCGGCACGCCGCGCGATGTTGGCCGCCCCCGCGGAGTCGGGGTTCTGGGCGAGCTCGGTGGCGGTCAGCGCGCCGGGATTGTCGGCGCGCGGATCGTTCCCGTAGTCGGCCACCGCCGCCAGGGACCAGCCCGGCGCGAGCGGCAGGTGGAACCGCCCGTTCACGTTGCGGATGTCCGCCCGGCTGTGCTGGCGCTCCCCGTTGAACGCGAGCTGCGAGAGCGTGATCAGGCCGCTGCCCGTGCCCATCCGGAATTGCGTGCTGGTCTGCCACTTGTACCACGTCCGGCCGGAATACGGGTTCAGCACGTTCAGGTCGTGACGATCGAAGGTGCCGCCCACGAACCGCACGTCCTGAGAGAGCTGTTTCGGAGCCGTGGGATCGGTCCAGATGCTGATCACGCCGCCCGAGGCGTTGCCGAACAACGCGGACGCGGAGCCCCGCAGCACCTCGATGCGGTCGCTTTCCCCGAGCTCGAGATTGGTGAGCTGCCCCTGGCCGTCGGGGAGCGTCTGCGGGATCCCGTCGATCAGCACCTTGATGCCGCGGATCGCGAACGCCGATCGCGCCCCGAACCCGCGGATCGAGATCCGCTGGTCGAGCGAGAAGTTGTAGCGGTTCGCCGCGTAAACTCCCGGCACGCTGACGAGCGCCTCGTCCAGACCCCACGTGGGCCGGGCGCGGCTGATGGCCCCTTTCTCGACCAGCTGGACGGCGAGCGGAATCTTGTTGAGCGGCGCGCTGGCCCGCGTCACCGAGACCACAGCGGGCGGGAGCGTGTAGACCTTGAGACTGTCATGCCGCGCGGCCGCCGTATCGCGCTGCCCCAAAGCCACGTATGGAAGCGCGCTGCACAAGGCCGCCAGGCCCGTCATCCGCCATGCGGTCACACCGTGCAACACCATTCGATTCCGGTGGTAGGCAAGGCTGGCTTTTAACCGCTCCGGCAGGGCCCGTCAAGGGAGCGGCTTCGGTGGATCACCCCGCGAGAACAGAAGCGACACTCTGCGGCCCTCGTAGCTCGCCTGGACGATGTTGATCTGATCTGCGTAGAGATCGAGGAGCATCCGGGCCTGCACGCGAACCCCGGCGAGCCCGCCGGCGGCCCGGGTCCGCAGGCACAACCACAGGAGATCCTGGGTCCGGTGCATCCCGCACCCCGAGAGCGGCAACGCCCGGCCGCCGCGGTCCGTGAGGGTCAGAGCCTTACCGAGATATGCGTACGCGCCCGAGTCGGAGGTGTCCGAGCCCACCGCGGTGCGGAAGTCGTCGGCGAACGCACGGACCGTCACCTCGACGATGCCCCCCGCGGCGTTGTACGTCAGCTGGGTCAGGGTGGTGTGTAGCGGATGCAGTGCGAGCGCGCCCACCGCACCGAGTACCCAGAGCGCCGGCATCCTACCAGGGGCTCCGTTCAACCGCCCAGCGAGCGGCGACGAGCGCCACGAGCGCCGACACGGCGACGACCCGGAGTCTGAGGTGGCTCTCCGCGGGCGGGCGCGGGAACGCCGCGATCCCGCGGTCGATCAAACCGAGCGCCACCGCGGCGAGCGCGAGCACCACGAGCTGACCCAACTCGATCCCCACGTTGAACCCGAACAGGGGCACCGCGATCGGCGCCACGAACAGGTCGCGCAGGTAATTGGCGAAGCCCGCCCCGTGCACGAGCCCGAACACGCCGGCGAACACCGGCCGATAGCGCCCGCGCCAGAGGGCCCGCTGGCGGTCCCGGACGACGAGATTCTCGACGCACGTCGCGACGATGGTGAGCGGGATCAGGAACTCGATCAGCCGGGTGGGCAGGGTCAGGGCGCCCGTCACCGCCAGCGCAAGGGTGAGCGAATGGCCGACCGTGAACGCGCTCACCACCCAGAGGCTGTCCCGCCAATCCCGCAGCCGATAGATCGCCGCCAGCGCGAGCAGGAACAGGATGTGGTCCATCGCCGCGAAGTCGGTGATGTGCCGAAACCCGAGGGCGACGAACGCCTGGAGCTCGCTCATCTGAGTATCTCGGCGGCGTGCCGGAGCAGCAGCGGGTCCTTGGTGCCCTGGGCGAGCGCGGTGGCCATCGCCTCACGCGCCTCACCGTCGCGGCCTGACTTGTGGAGCGCCCAGGCCAGCAGGTCGTAGCCGTAGACGTCCCGCCGCGTCACGAGCTCCGCCCGCACGTGCGCCAGGACCTCGGGCACGCGCCGGTCGTGGTCGAGGAGGAACAGGCTCCAGGTGCGGTGCCATTGCCCCGGCTGGCCGAGCACGGCGAGCTCCATCGCGCGCGCGTACTCGGCGGCCTGGACGGTGTCGCCCTGCGCGGCGTAGGCGTCGCTGATCACGCCGAACGTGGCGGGATCGGGGACGGCGCCGATCGCCTCTTCGCCCCAGCGGACGGCCTCGCGCCAGCGTCCCCGCGCCGCGGCCAGCCGCGTCATGGCGGCGAGCAAGCGGTAATCGGACGGGAACACATCCAGCCCCGCCCGCAGCGCGTAGGCCGCCTCGTCGAGCCGCCCGTAACGCAGCGCGTAGTCGCCGCTCCGCAGGTAGAACCAGGCCAGTTGT
>DATDFP010000116.1:0-8337 GCA_036522535.1 Gemmatimonadales bacterium | reverse complement strand
CGCCCCCGAGCCGACCGCCCGGCGGCGGGCGGACGACGCGATCGATCACGCGGAGCTGGAGCAGGCAGAGCGGGACGTGCAGGAGGCCCCGGACGAGGAGAGCGTGCGCGACTGGGGTCCGGGGGCTTCAAAGCCTCCGATCGCATAAAACGGGAAAGCGGGAAAGGGGACACGGGAAACGTGGCTTACGTTTCCCGTGTCCCCTTTCCCGTTTCCCGCTGTAGTTCTTCGATGCCGTCCTTCGTGACCCGATGTGAGATGAGCGGCAGGGGCGGCTCCGCGAGGTGGGCGTCGATGCGGATCGCCTTTCCGAGCGCCGCGAACCCGAGCTCGATGCCGCCTGCATCCTTCGCGAACACCGACGCGATCGGCTCGCCGGCGAGCACCTTGTCCCCGGGCTTCACGGTGATGACGCAGCCCACGGTCGGATCGATCTGGTCCTCCACGGTGACGCGCCCGCCCCCCATCGCGACGATCGCACGGCCGATCGTCCTGGGCTCGACGGCGGTCACGACGCCCGTCGCCGGCGCGGAGAACACCTCGACGGCGCCCGCCTGCGGCAGCAGCGACGGATCCTCGACCACGTGGGGGTTGCCACCCTGGGCCTCGATCACCTGCTCGAACTTCTCGGCCGCGAGGCCGGAGGCGAGGGCGCGCTCGAGGCGCTGGCGCGCCTTCGTGCTGGTCCGGTCGATCCCCGCCGCGAGGAGCATCTCCACGCCGAGCGCGTAGGTCACCGCCATCAGGTCGGTCGGCCCCTCGCCGCGCAGCGCCAGGATTGCCTCCTCGGTTTCGAGCGCGTTGCCGCAGGCGCGGCCCAGGGGCCGGTCCATCGCCGTCAGCAGGGCCACGGTCGGGCAGCCGCGATCCTCGCCCAGCGCGATCATCGTCTGCGCCAATCCGAGCGCCTGCTCCAGGGCGGGCAGGAACGCACCGCTCCCCCGCTTCACGTCGAGCACCAGGGCGTTCAGTCCTTCCGCGAGCTTCTTCGACATGATGCTCGCCGCGATGAGGGGGATCGCTTCGACCGTGCCCGTGACGTCGCGCAGCGCATAGAGACGCCGGTCCGCGGGAGCGATCTCGGCCGTCTGGCCGATCATCACGCAGCCGAGTTTCATCGTCTGGGCCCTGGCTTCGGCGAGCGACAGGGCGGTGCGGAACCCGGGGATCGCCTCGAGCTTGTCGAGCGTCCCGCCGGTGTGTCCGAGTCCGTGGCCCGACATCAGGGGCACGGCGACGCCGCACGCCGCGACGAGCGGAGCGAGCACGAGCGACACCTTGTCGCCCACGCCGCCCGTCGAATGCTTGCCTACGCGGGGCGTGGCCCACCCCTCGAAGGCGAGTCGCGCCCCGGAGGCGAGCATCGCGTCGGTGAGCGCGGCGAGCTCCTGGCGCTCGAGCCCGCGGAACACGACTGCCATGAGCAGGGCGGCGACCTGGTAGTCGGGGACGCGGCCCGCGGTGTAGGCGGCGACCAGCGCCGACCATTCCTCCGGCGTCAGCGCGCCGCCGTCGCGCTTGCGCTCGATGAGAGGGACGACCAACATTAGCGACGCCCTTCCGTCCGGAGCCTGCGATGCGCGGCGTCCTGCCGTGGCTCGTTTGCCTTGCGCCCGCCCTGCTCCCTGCCCAAACCACGTTCACCGTGGCGCAGCACATCGCCCTCGGCGACAGCGCGCAGGCCGCGCTCGCGCCCGCGCAGGCGCTCGCGCATTTCCGGGCGGCGTACGCGATCGACACGAGCAACTACGAGGTGCTGTGGAAGACCGCGCGGGAGCTCGTGGATATCGCCAAGCAGATCGAGGGCGAGGACGACTCCTCCAGGCACCGCCGGGACAGCCTGTACATGGAAGCACGGGCGTTCGGCGAGGCCGCGGTGCGGCGGAACCCGGCCGGCGCGGACGGGCACTTCATGATCGCACAGGCGCTCGGCCGGCTGTCGCGCACCAAGGGGGGGAAGGAGCGCGTGCACTTCGCCAGGATCATCTACGACGAAGGGATGAAGGCGATCGAGCTCGACTCCACCCACGACGGCGCCTATCACCTGATCGGCGCGTGGCACGCGGAGGTCAAGCGGCTGTCCTGGATCCAGCGCAAGGCGGCCGCGCTGCTGTTCGGCGGCGGCTTCCTCGCCAGGGGCAACTGGGACGACGCGCAAGCGTATCTCGAGAAGGCCGTCGCCCTCGATCCGCGGAAAATCTTTCATCGCCTCGAGCTGGGAGAGGTGTACATAGACCTGGGCAAGTACTCCAAGGCGCGCGTCGAGCTGAGCGCCATTTCCACGTTGCCCGTCACGGACGTGCTCGACCCCGAGTACAAGAAAGAAGCCGCGCAGCTCCTCCTGGACATCAAGGGCGAGCGGGACGAGACCTAGCGCCCGCCCCGCATCAGGCGCTCGATCTCCTGCGTGGTCCGGGGAGCCTTCCCGGACAGCCACTCGGCCCCGCCGGGCGTGACCAGCACGTCGTCCTCGATTCGCACGCCCAGGCTCTCCTGGGGGAGATAGATCCCCGGCTCGATCGTGAGCACCATCCCGGGGCGGAGCGGCGTGCTGTAGTCGCCGACGTCGTGGACTTCCATCCCCAGCCAGTGCGACAGGCCGTGGATGAAATAGGCGTCGCACGTGTGGTCGCCGCACAGCGACCCGGAGTGGGTGCCCATGTAGTCGCGGGCGATGCGGTTGAGCTGGGCGATCGTCACGCCCGGCCTGGTCGAGTCGTACGCCGCCTGCTCGGTGGCGAGCACCAGGTCGTAGATCGCTTTCTGGCGCTGGGTGAACTTCCCGTTCACCGGGAACGTGCGCGTCACGTCGGCGGTGTATTGTCCCCACTCCGCCCCGGCGTCCACGAGGACCAGGTCGCCGTCCCGCGTGCGGCGCCGGTTCACGTCGTAATGGAGCGTCGTGCTGTTGGGCCCGCTCCCCACAATGGACGGGTAGCCGACGCGGTCGGCGCCGTTGCGGCGGAACGCGGCCTCCAGCGCCGCCTCGATCTCGTACTCCCACATCCCGGGCCGCGCCGCCTGCATCGCAGCGATGTGCCCGAGGGTGGTGATGTCGATCGCCTTGCGCATCCGGGACACCTCATCCGCGTCCTTCACGAGCCGCAGGGAGTCCACGATGGGCCGCAGGTTGCGCACGTCCCCGGCGTCGAAGCTCAAGTCCGCAATGCGCGGCTCGGCGCGGGTATTCACGTCGAGCGGCAGGTACAACGGCCCGCGGGCGCGCGAGCGCGCGCTCCGGAGCACGCGGTCGAGCGAATCGGTCGGGAGAACGCGCGGGATCCCCGAGAGCCGCGCTGCGACGCTGTCTGGCCCGAGGCGTAAACCGGTCCAGCGTTCCTGAGCGGGGTTGCGGGGCGGGAGGAAGAGCACGGTCTCGCGCTCGTCCCCGCCGGGCGCGACGATCAGGAGCCAGGCGTCCTGTGTCTCGAGCTCGGTGAGATAGAAGAAGGTATTGTTCTGGCGGAAGTCGTTGTCCTGGATGTAGTCGCGCTCCAGCTGGCGCTCGTGGGCCGCGGGGACGAGCACGACCCCCTGGCCGATGCGCGCCACGAGCGCGCGGCGCCGGGCGGCCACCACGGCGGTGTCCACCAACCGTCCCATGACGGGGAGCTCGGGGACTGGTGTCCACGCGCCGAGCGGCGCCGGCGCGGGAGGGGCCTGGGCCGGGGCGGCGGTTGTGACGCCGAGCACCAAAAAGAGCCCCATGCGCATGGGGTCCGAAGCTATCGCGCGGCTCGGAAGGCGGCAACGTCTTGACTCGCCCTCCGGTGGGGCAACAAACTATGCCATGACCGTCCCTTCCGCTCCGACGAGCGCCGACGCGAAGCGCCTCACGACGCGCGTTGCCGAGCTCGAGCGCGAGCGCAAGCATTTGCTCGCCGTCGTCGAGATCCTGAAAGAGCTCTCGACCTCGCTGCACTTCACCGACATCCTCCAGACCATCGCGCGCAAGCTGGGCGAGGCGTTCGGGCTGGACCGCTGCTCCATTTTCCTCGCCGAGCGCGGCGGCGAGTCGGTACGGCTCGTCGCGTCGTACGAGGACCCCACGATCCGCAATTACGTGGTGGACCTGGAGCGCTACCCGGAGCTCAAGCGTGCGATGCAGAGCGGCGAGACCGTCTTCATCGCCGACGCCGCGAGCGATCCGAGCCTGAAGCACGTGAAGGGCGAGTTCATCAGCCGGCGGGTCAAGTCCATCACCGTGGTGCCGATCACGTGGCGTGGAGCGGCGATCGGCGCGATCTTCCTGCGCACGTTCCGCGACGGCTCCCCCTTCTCGGAAGCGGACATGCGGTTCGTGCAGGTGGTGGCGTCGCTCACGGCGCAGGCGCTCAGCAACGCCCACCGCTACGAGCGGCTCGCCCAGCGGCAGCGGGAGACCGGCGAGACGATGCGGCGCCTGGAGCAGGAGCGGGCGGCGCTCGTTTCGTTCCTGCGGCGTCTGCTCGCCGCCTTCGGGGAGCGCGAGGGCGCGGCGGCCGAGGGGAGTGGCGAGCGGCCGCGGGCGAGCGCCCAGGAGCTCGACCGCCTGGTCGCCGTAGCGATGGCCGTCATCCAGGAAGAAGCCAAGGCGCGGTGAAGGGCGCCGCCCGCGCCGCGGAGCTGCGCCGGATCATCGAGCGGGCGAACCACGCCTACTACGTACTCGACAAGCCGGAGATGTCGGATGCCGAGTACGACCGGCTGTTCCGCGAGCTGCAGGACCTCGAAGCCCAGCATCCCGAGCTCCGCACTCCCGACAGCCCCACCCACCGGATCGGCGCCGAGCCCGCGGAGGGGTTCCAGAAGCACCGCCACCTCGTGCCGATGCTATCGCTCGCCAACGCCTTCAACGAGGCGGAGCTCGTCGAATGGGAGGAGCGCAACGCGCGGCTCGTCCCCGAGGTCAAGCAGGCCGGCTACAGCCTGGAGGTGAAGATCGACGGCGCCGCGGTGAGCCTGACCTATGAAGACGGCGTGTTCGTCATCGGCGCCACTCGGGGGAACGGCGTCGAGGGTGAGGCGATCACGGCCAACCTGCGCACCGTGCTCGACCTCCCGCTCCGGCTGCGCGGCAAGCACTGGCCCCGGAAGATGGAAGTGCGGGGCGAGGTCTATTTCTCCACGTCCCGGTTCGAGAAGCTGAACCAGGAGCGCGAGGCGGCGGAGGAGGCGCCGTTCGCGAACCCCCGCAATGCGGCCGCCGGGGCGCTGCGCCAGCTCGACCCCAAGATCACCCGTCGCCGGGGGCTCCGCATCTTCTGCTTCCACATCGAGGCGCCGGGCCAGAAGCTCCCCGTGGACACGCAGCACGAGCTGCTGGCCCAGCTCGCCGAATGGGGATTCCCGGTCGAGCCGCATTACGCCGTCGCGCCGGACCTGGCGCGCGCGCAGGCGGAGATCGCCAAGCTGGAGCAGCTCCTCCCGAGCCTCGATTACGGAGCCGACGGCGTGGTGGTGAAGGTCGACGCGCTCAGGCTGCACGCCGAGCTCGGCACCGTGGGCAACCGCGAGCCCCGGTGGGCGATCGCCCGCAAATTCGCCCCCGAGGTGCAAGTCACGAAGCTCCTGGATATCAAGATCAACGTCGGCCGCACCGGCGCGCTCAATCCCTACGCGGTGCTCGAGCCGGTCGAGATCGGCGGCGTAACCGTCTCCACCGCCACGCTCCATAACTTCGACCTGATCAAGGCGAAGGACATCCGCGTGAACGACATGGTGGAGGTCACCCGCGCGGGAGAGGTGATTCCCCAGATCCTGGGGCCGGTCTTGAAGAAGGGGGTGCGCCGGCACAAGCCCTACGAGCCGCCGGAGCGCTGCCCGGTGTGCCATTCCCGGGTCGAGCACCCTCCGGACGAGGTGATGGTCTACTGCCCGAACGTGTCCTGCCCGGGCCGGATCTTCGAGAGCATCGTCCACTTCACCGCGATCATGGACGTCCGCGGGCTCGGCTACGAGCGGGTCCGCGCGCTGCTCGACGCCAAGCTCATCCACGACGTCGCCGACCTGTACGAGCTGACGCCGCTCCAGCTCATGCGGCTCGAGGGGTTCGCCGAGAAATCGGCGCACCAGCTCGTGGACGCGATCCAGGCCTCGAAACAGCAGCCGCTCTCGACCCTGCTCTACGCCCTGGGGATTCGCCACGTGGGCGCGCAGGGCGCGAAGCTGCTCGCCCGCCATTTCGGGACGATGCGGGCGCTGGCGGAGGCCTCGGCGGACGAAATCAACCAGGTCCGCGGGATCGGCCCGGCCATCGCCGAGGCCGTCGCCGGGTTCTTCGCCGAGCCCAAGAACCGCAAGCTGATCGAGCGGCTCGAAAAGCTCGGGTTGAGCACGGAGGAGCCGGCCGCGGCGGAGGCGAGAGGGCCGCTCGCGGGACAGACCTATGTCATCACCGGGACCCTCCCGTCCCTGTCACGCGCCAGGGCGGCGGAAGTGATCGAGGGGGCAGGAGGGCACGTGACGGACAGCGTATCGAAGAACACGACCGCTCTGGTCGCGGGCGCCGACGCGGGCTCCAAGCTCGACAAGGCGAAGGCGCTCGGCATCCCGGTCATCGACGAGGCGGAACTCTTGCGCCGCGCCCGCGCTACACCCTAAGTTGGCGTCCGATATGAGCGCCCTATCCCCGCTCACCGCGGCCGACGGACTCACCATCGGCCGCGAGGCGTTGCGACAGCTGCGCCACAGCCTCCTCCGAAACAGCGGCGACCACGCCATCAGTATCCTTCAAGAAGCGGGGTTCGCCGCCGGGGAGGGGGTGTACCACGCGTTTTGCGGCTGGCTCCCGGCACAGCTGGGGGTGGCCCGCCCCGAGGACCTCGACGCCGGTCTCTTGAGCGACGTGCTGTCGGCCTTCTTCCACGCCGCCGGCTGGGGGACGGTCACGGTCGGCCCGCTCGGCGACGCCGCCCTCGCCCTCGACACGGGCGACTGGGTCGAGGCTGAGCCGGGAAGCGCGGAGATGCCCATGTGCTTCTTCTCGGTGGGAATGCTGTCGGACTTTCTGCGCCGGCTCTCGGGCGAACCGGTCGCGGTGATGGAGGTCGAGTGCCGCAGCAAGAACGACGCCCGGTGCCGCTTCCTGTCAGGCTCACCGGCCACACTCAATGCGGTGTACGAGCAGATGGGCCAGGGGCGGAGCTATGCGGAGGTTTTAGGTGTTAGGGGTTAGGTGCTAGGGCGATAACGCTGTTCGAGGATCCGGCGGAGGCCCGAAAGCATTCTCCCGACCTCGGCAGTGTCCGCGAGAACTTGGTCCTCGTGTTCCTTCCCCAGATATCCGAGCCGACTCGCGATCAGTAACTGGGTCTCGAGCTCCATCACCGAACCCCTAGCGATCGACAGGTGTCGCAGGTAGTCGCCGAGATGGTTTCGGCCGTGCCCCTCCGCAATATTGGAGGGAATCGACACTGCTGCGCGTCGCACCTGCTGCACGAGCACGTACCGTTCGTCTGCGGGAAAGGTCTTGGTCAAGCGGTAGGCTGTGATGACCACGTCCATCGCACGCTGCCAGACCACGAGGTCGCGATATCCGTTGACCGGGGGCCGTGTACCCGCTCGTTCACTCATAAGGGCCTCTGTGAAGGGACCGAGTGAACCGTAACAGTCCAGAAGCCGGGAGCGGGATCGCTTTTATGTCACGGGCATCCTTTCCTCGCGACACCCCTAGCACCTAGCACCTAGCACCTCTCATGTCCCCCGACGCCGCCATCCGCGCTCTCGTCGACCGCGAAACCCGGGCCTGGGACACCCAGGACGTCGAGCTCTTGATCTCGTGCTTCCATCCGGCCATGGTGTGGCCCTGGCCGCCGACGCCGCAGTCCCACGACCCGATGACGTGGGTGATGGTGCTCGGCCGCTTCGACGCGGAGCGCTGGAAGCGGAGCTGGCGGGAGCTGTTCGACACGCACACCCTGGTGCACAACCGGCGGGAGATCAAGAAGGTCGTCGTGTCGAGCGAGGGAGATGGAGCGTTCGCAGTGGTGGACATCGACACCCGGTGGCGGCATCGGGAGACGGGCGTCGAGCAGACCTGGAAAGGGCGCACCTGCAAGATGTACACGCAGGTGGGAACGCAGTGGAAGATGATCGCGCAGACGGGGGCGCTGGACTACCAAACTGAGAGGTGTTAGGTGCTAGGGGTTAGGTGATAGGTGTGAATGGCCAGCACCTAACACCTAACACCTAACCCCTAGCACCTAGGGAACACATCGATGCCACAGCTCACGCTGACGGACGAGGAGGCCGGCACGCTCAGGCGGGTGCTCGAGGAGTACGTGTCGGACCTGCGCATGGAGATCGCGGACACGGACTCGATGGACTTTCGCGATCAGCTCAAGCGAGACGAAGCGT
>DATDFP010000115.1:0-4932 GCA_036522535.1 Gemmatimonadales bacterium | reverse complement strand
GCGGTGTTCCGCCTGGTGGGCTACGCCGCCGAGGCAGGTTGGCCGACGTACCGGGCCGCGGCCGACTGGGCGCTCCGGAGCTTCGCCCCGCTCACCGATCCCGCCGCGCTCAACGTGCAGCCGTTCCGCGTGGCGATCGTGACGCTCGACCGGCGCGCCACGATCGAAGCGCTCGCCCACGAGCGGCCCTCGCCCGTCCCGGTCGCGACGCTCGCCCTGATCAACCAGGTCGAGCCACAGACGCCCCTCGAGCCCGGCCGGCTCGTGAAGTGGGTCGTCGGCCACCCACCTCCTTAACCGGCAGCCGCGATTGCCGTTCCTCGACACCAACCACCAGCGCGCCGCGCTGCTCATTTTGCTGTTGGGCGCGGCGCTGGTGGTCGCGCTCGCCCCGTACGCGACCGGGATCATCGGGATCGCGGTCCTCTACGCGATCCTCTCGCCGGTGCACGACTGGCTCACGAAGCGCGTGCGGGGGAAGCTCGCCGCGGGACTCGTCGTGGCGTTGGCGCTGTTCCTGATCGTGGTGCCGGGCGTCTCCTTCGCCGGTCTGATCGTGAACGAGGCCCAGGGGATCGCCGGGAACGTGGTCCGGAGTCCGCTCCTCAAGCAGCTCGCGGAGCTGCAGCCCGGCGGCGTCGACCTTGGCCCCCGGCTCGCGGACCTCGGGGCAAAGGTCGCCGCGTGGATCGGCTCCTCCGCGTTCGGGCTCATCGGCACGGCCACGCGGCTCGCGCTCAACCTCACGATCTCGCTGTTCGGCCTCTTTTACCTCCTGCTCCGGCCGGGGCAGACATGGGACGCCGTACGGCCCTACATCCCCTTCTCCGCGAAGAACGCCGAGCAGTTGCGCCGGCGCTTCCGGGACGTCACCACCTCGACGCTCATCGGCACGGGCCTGACCGCGGCGATTCAGGGAGCCCTCGTGGGCGTCGGCTTTGCGGTGGCGGGCCTCTCGAACGCCGCGTTCTGGGGCGTCGTGACGACGGTGTTCGCGATTCTCCCGGTCGTGGGGAGCGGGCTCGTGTGGGGGCCGGGCGCGCTCGCGCTGCTCGTCGGCCACCGGCCCCTGGCGGCCGCACTGCTCGCGCTGTGGGGCGCCGTGGTCGTCGGCAACGTGGACTACGTCATCCGGCCGATGGTGTTCCGCCGCTGGGCGAACATCCACCCGCTCATGACGTTGCTCGGCGCGCTCGCTGGGGTGCCGTACTTCGGGGTCCTGGGACTGCTGCTCGGGCCGCTGGGCCTGTCGTACTTCTTCGAGCTGATCAAGATGTACCGGGAGGAGTATCTCACCTAGAGGCTAAGGGGCTAAGGGGCTAAGGGGCCAAGGGGCTAAGGGGCGCAGAGGCTGACGGCGCCCCTGTGCCCCCCCTTTTGCGCGGCGCCGGCTAATCTGTTACCGGCGTCACCTCGCCCTTCGCGGACGGCACGCAGAGCAGCTCGAAGGCCGTGACGGTGAAGGTATCCGTCTCGAACTGGTTTTCAATGTCGACGTCCGTCGCCTCGGTGCGCTGCGGCCCAAAGATCTCGTAGCACGTGAGGTGCACGTCGGGCGCCGGCGGGCTCGTCTCCGTCTCACCGACGGTCTTCCCGGTCGGATTGCAGAAATAGTGCGGGCGCTCCACCCGAACGGTATCCGTATCGAACTGGTCGTGTAGGCTCACGCGTTCGTGGACACGCGGTCCGGTGACCTCGTAGCACCGCCAGTGGTTGACCGTTTCCGGGCTCCCGAGGCCGTTCTTGATAGTGGGAACGAGGAGGAACCGGGCTCCAACGGCCGTAAGCGTCCGGTCGCCGAACTGATCTGTGGTGGACACGATCAGGTGCGGGACGAGCGAGTCCGGGGCCCCGTACATCGTCAGGTGCGTCTCCGTATCCGCGACCGTCGCCCCGTTCTTCGACGTCGGGGCGCACAACTCGAGCGGCTCGTCGATGCGTTCGGTGTCGGTGGCGATGAACTGGTCGCTGAGAATGGCGGTCGTCGCCGGCTGGGGAGTCTGCTTGCTGACGATGTAGCAGCGGAAGTGGGTGTCAGTCGTGAAATTCACCTGAAACGCCGGCTTGGGGCCTGCGGCTACGGGACTGGTGGGCCGGGTTTCGCAAGCGACGACGCTCAAACCCAGCACACCGACAATGGGTGCGAATCGTGCGCGCATTGAGTCCTCCTGCGCTGGAGTGGAGAGGTTACTGCACGAACAAGCAACCGGAGCCCAGCTCGGGCGCCGAGTCGGCAAATTCGTGTCGCGGCTCCAGACCTCGCCAGCACACGATTCAGAAACCGGATTCGGGATCTGTCATCTCCACCACCACCCCGCCGCGCCGCCCTGACTCCCTCCTCCCGAGCTCAGAGCTGCGGTAGGCGAACCCCGGACGCGAGGGACCCGACCGCCGGCGGCCGAAGATCCAAGGCGATTCAGGATGCGCCGGCGGAGCCACAAGAGCTCGGCGGCTGCGTCCGTCGCGGAAACGCGTCCCAGCGAGCTCGTCAGGTGGCGCCGGCCCGCCCGCTGCAAACTGCGAAGATCCAGGTCGAGCGCCTCACAGATGCCGCGGAGGGACGCGCCCGTTCCCCGCAGCTGCAGAGCTTCGAGCAGGCGGATCATCCACAAGAGGTCTTGGAGGCGCACCTCTTCATCGCCGCCGAGGACCTTCCACTGGTTCTCCAGGGTCCGTGGTGTGACGCGAGCGGCTGCGGCGAGCTCTCGAATGGTCCTGATGCCGGTGGGCTGGCGCAGAACCCAAGCGAGGGCGAAGCGCAGCTCCGGCCCACAGCGCTCGAGCCGCTCCACGTGGAGGGCGAGGTGCTCGCGAAGCGGAGCGATCACGCTCCGGGGCACGGCCTCGGGGAGGTCTGTGGCCATGCTCGCCAGCGGGACGAATTCGTCCACCGCAATGCGCCGGAACGGAAGCAGGTGCTCCGCGTCGAGATGCGTCACCACCACGACCACCGATGGCAAACGATGCTTATGTGTGAGCTCGGACAGGCGGGCGGCCAGATCGTCTCCACCCGAGGGATCACAGAGCACCACCCCCACGTCAGCGCCGGCAAACGCGGCGGCGAAAGTCGGCCAATCGGGGAGAAACGTGGCGTTGGGATCGACATGCCGTATGGAGGGCACCGCCCACGGCTGCGGGCAGTAGAAGACGCGCGTGATCAGAGGATCGAGGCGCGGGAGCAGGAGCAGCCGCGGCGCGAACCGACCGACGTCCGCGGCCTCCTCTGCCCCCTTGCGCGCTATGATCCCCCGCGCGTGGCTATCCACCGCTGCCTCCGCGTCCTAGGTTTGCACAACGACTTGTCGTCGCGCTGTGCGACCCCGGCCGCTCAAGCCCTGGTCAGGTCGCATCTCCCGGCGGGAGAGCCGGGGACACAACCGCGTGGCAACGCTTGTGCCCTCAGGGTTCCCCCTGAAGAGACCTCACGAAACGTGGCGGGCAGCGCTACAACAGCGGAGGCAAGGCAACATGGCGGTGCCGCAACGGTCGCAAGTCTACGGCGAACCGAGCGCCCCGAGCACATACGCGAGATTCGCG
Source organism: Gemmatimonadales bacterium (assembly GCA_036522535.1). GTDB lineage: Bacteria > Gemmatimonadota > Gemmatimonadetes > Gemmatimonadales > GWC2-71-9 > AG12. The sequence continues at coordinate 1,395 of DATDFP010000115.1, read as the reverse complement.
GTGCCGTCCATGATTGGCTCGTTCGTGGAGTAGTCCCCCACGTCGTCGTGGTAGACGATGAAACCGGTGTTGAACGGCGCGTACTCGTCGGCATCGACCAGATGGATCCCGCGCAGGTGCTGGAAGATGGAGCGGTACACCGGCCCGTCGACGAGTCCCCCGCTGAGCTCGAGGCCCAGCTGCTGCGCGACGACCGAGTGGGGCGTGCGCGGATACGTCGTTCCCAGCCCGATGATCATCGAGACGCCCCACGGGTTCGTGCCGAGGAGCCAATCGAGCGCCGCTGTCTCGTACTCGAGGTAGCTCGAGTCGCCGGTCATTCGCCGATAGAACTGGGCCTGTGTGGCGAACGAGGCGAGCAGGTTGTTCGAACACCAGATGAAGGGGATTCCGACGCGGAACCCGTTGTCCGCGCGGTGTGCCACCGCCGCGAGGCCGCGCCGGTAGTACTCCGCCATGAGCCGCCGCGCGCTGTCCGGCCCCTCGCGCCAAATTTCGTAGTGGCCGTTGTTGTGCCACGGATACCACTGATAGTGCCGGGCGGTGTCCTGGCCCATCCATGGTGACACGGGCTCGAGCGCGGCGTACTCGAGTGCGGCGCTGAGGTAGCCGGGCTCGCGTGTCAGGGTGTAGACCTCAGCGGCCGCGAGCTCCATGTCGTCCGCCCAGTCCTCCTCCTCGTAGAAATACGGCGCCCGGGCGGGCGCGGTCTGGCAGACGCCGGGATGTGCCGCACCGAGCGCGTAGGCTGCGCGCGCCCGCTCGGCGAGCCGTCTAGCGAACGCGGCATCGCCCCGGCCGAGAACCCGAGCGCCGAGGGCAAAGGCGGCCGCGTATTTTCCCGCCGTCGAGGCCAGACCGCTGGAGCGGTTCTTGTACTCGAACAACCCTTGCGGCTTCCCCGTGCAGGGATACACGGGCCGCCGGCCGCCTCGACCCCAGCCGTAGTCGGACGAGTCGTTGACAGGCAGGTCCCAGAAGGCATGGTCCCGGTCGTCGCCGACCTGGTTCAGGAGCAGGCCGTCCTCGGGGTACATCTTGAGCAGCCACTCGAGCCCCCAGCGCGCTTCATCGAGCACGTCGGGGATGCCGTTCGCGCCGGGGAGGCCGCTCGCCTGGTAACCATCGCGAAACGCGCCGGGATGGTCCCGGTACGCGAGGAGGAGCATGGTGGTCGCGTGCGCCGTGGTGGCGCCGTACTGGAGGTAGTCCGATGCGTCGGCCCAGCCCCCGCTCACCGGAATGAACTCGCCGCTCCGCGTCGGATGATCGACCAGCACGCCGTCGCTCTTCTCGTGCACGGAGTCGCGGAATACCGGATTGTAGCCCGAGCGCTGCTCGCGCAGATACGCGAGCAGCGAGTCGGCGGCGCCCCGGTAGACGTCGCCGGCGACG
>DATDFP010000114.1:0-7081 GCA_036522535.1 Gemmatimonadales bacterium | reverse complement strand
CGCCTACGAGCCCGTGCCGGGGGCGCTCTCTCCCGCCGAGGCGCGTCACGTCCTGGGCGCGCAGGGCCAGCTCTGGACCGAGTACATGGCCGACCCGAAGCAGGTCGAGTACATGGCGTTCCCGAGGGCGTGCGCGCTCGCCGAGGTGCTGTGGACGCCCCGGGAGGGGAGGGACCATGCGGACTTTCTCGCGCGCCTGGCGGTCCACCGGCGGCGGCTCGCGATTCTCGACGTGAACCCGTAGTTTCCGCCCACGCGCAAAGGAGAGCATGGTATGCGATGCCTGCCAGTCCCGCTCGTCGTCCCGCTCGTCGCCGCGCTCGCCGCCCCGTCGGCGGCGCGCGCTCAAGCGCAGCCGCAGCCCCCGGAGCCGCTCCAGGTCGGAGCGGCCGCGCCCGACTTCACGCTTCCCGGCGCCACGCGCTACGGAGTATTGAAAAGTCCCATCCACCTGAGCGATTTCCGGGGGAAGACCGTCGTACTCGCGTTCTTCTACAAGGCGCGCACCAAGGGCTGAACGATCCAAATGCATGCGTACCGTGATCAGTACGCACAGCTGTTCCACGACGGACGCAACATCGTGCTCATCGCCATCAGCGTGGACCCCGCGGACACCCTCGCCGCATGGGCCCGTGATGACGAGTTCCCCTTCTTGTTCGCGAGCGACACCGGAGGCGTGACCGGGAAGACGTACGGCGCCTACAACCCGAAATACGGGCTCAACGTCCGGAACCTCTTCGTCGTCGGGCCGGACGGAAAGGTCGCGTACCGCATGGCGCCGTTCCGGGAGATCGATCCGCAGTCCTACAAGGAGCTGGGGGCCGCGATCGACCGGGTCACGCCGAAAGGGTAAGCGGTGAGCGGTGAGCGGTGAGCGGTACTGCAGACCGCCTACCGCTCACCGCTTACCGCTTACCGTTTTTTGTAGCGCGGCCGCCAGGTCCTGTTCCGACCCGGTCCCGGTATAGGTCACCTTCCCGGCCTTGTCCAGCACGACGATGTACGAGGTCGTGGGCGCCTGGTAGGCGCGCACCGCCGCGCCGTCCGCATCGAAGAGCACGGGAAACGGCAGCGGGTCGTTCGCGAGGTGACGCTTGATGGAGCCGCGCGTCTCGTTCACGCCCACCCCGATGGCGACGAACTGCACCGTCCCGCCGTACTGCGCGTGCGCCTGCTTGAGCGAGGGCTCCAGTGCCTTGCACAATGGGCACCACGTCGCCCAGAACTCGAGCAACACCGGTCGCCCCCCGATGTAGCGGCCCAGGTCGACCGGTTTCCCGTCGAGATCCTCGACCGTCACCGCCGGAGCCCTGGTTCCCACGGGGAGGCCGACGTCCTGCCCGGAGAGCGCGACCGGGACTAGAAGCGCTGCTGCCGCCGCGAGGAACACCAGGGGTGATTGTTTCTTCATCACGAGACCTCACCAGACTTTTCCCGCCTCGACGAAGTAGTACTCCGCCATGGCGAGGAGCGCGACGCCGGCTCCCCTCTTGACCCACATCATCCACGCCCCGGACCGAGGCAACGCCGCGAGCGTGCCCGAGGACAAGCCCACCACCACCAGCAGGGCGGTCATCCCGAGCGAAAACACGAACAGGTACACGAATCCCAGCACACCGCTCCGCGTGTTCGCCACCCAGGTCAGCACGGCGGCGAAGGCCGGCGCACCGCACGGCGCCGCCACGACCCCCGAGGTGGCGCCGAGCAGGAACACCGCGGGGTACGATCCTGCAGTGAGCCCCGCCGTCCACTCCAGCAGACGCCGGGGCGCCGAGACGGGGATCACCTCCAGCATGGCAAGGCCGAAGAGGAGCAGGAGGTTCCCGATCGTGAGCCGCGCCCAGGCGCTCGAGCTCACCGTGCCGAACAGCGAGCCGGTGAGGCCGGCGATGAGGCCCAGGATCGCATAGAACAGGGCGAGGCCCGTGGCGTAGGTGAGCGTGAGCCCCACGGTGCGGGCGCGGGACGTCGGCCCCGCGCTCGAGCCGGAGAGGATCCCGATAGTGATGGGGATCATCGGATAGATGCAGGGCGTGAGGCTCGTGACGACGCCGGCGCCGAACAGTGCCGCCATCGCTAGCAGCGGATGGTGAGTGAGCGTGTCCCCCATGCCCGTCAGCACGTTCGCCGCACACGCGCGTCCATACGGCGGAATGTAGCATCGCCAGGACGGGCGCGGCGTAGGGGCGCAGCATGCTGCGCCCCTACCTCGTGCTTACGGCGCTACACACTCCACCCCGAGCGGTATTCCGGCCGAACGTATTCCGTCGGGATCGCGGCATTCGCGACCTCGCCGGACTGGACGTTGATCTCCAGCACCTGGGCCGCCCGTACCGCGAGGTTGCCGAGCAGCACCATCTCGGTGAGGGGCCCGGCGTACTCGGCGAAGCTCGAGCCTGCGGGCGGACCGCCCTTGCACGCGGCGATCCACTCGGCGTAGACGCCCTCGGTCCGCGGATACTTCTGCGCGGGCGGGTGCGCCGTGATCTCCGCCTGACGGGCCTCGTCGAGGAGCCTCGGATTCTCCCCGTAGATCCCCGCGATGAGCCTGCCGTCGTCCCCGATCCAGAGCTGGCCGCTCGTGTCGGGGGGCCAGGCGAGCGGGTCCGCGACCTCCTTCGGCCGGTTCGGGTACAGGCTGCCGTCGCGCCACACCACCTTGACCTCCGGCCGACGGCCCTTCGCCGGGAACGTGTACACGATACGCGACACCGCCGGCGCGGACTCGGCGAACAGCTTGGTCGACTCGGGCTCGATGCGCGCCGGATAGCCCAGATCGAGCGTCCAGAACGCCGCGTCCATCGAGTGACACGCGATGTCGCCCAGCGCGCCGGTCCCGAAGTCCCACCACCCGCGCCACTTGAACGGCGCGTAGGCGGGATGGTAGGGCCGCGCGGGCGCCGGTCCGAGCCAGAGGTCCCAGTCGAGCCAGGGCGGCGTGTAGTACTCATCGAGCGGCCGGTCCAGCGCCTGCGGCCAGATGGGCCGGTTGGTCCAGAGCTGGACCTCGCGCACCGTGCCGATGGCGCCCGCCTCAACCCATTCGCGGATCTGGCGGATGCCCTCGTCGGCGTGGCCCTGGTTGCCCATCTGGGTCGCCACCTTGTACTTCTTCGCAGCCTGCTCGAGCTGGCGCACCTCCCACAGCGTGCGAGCCAGGGGCTTCTGGATGCGGGTGTGCTTCCCCATCTTCATCGCCATCATCCCCGCGACCGTGTGAGTGTGGTCGGGAGTCGAGACGGTGACGGCCTCGATGTTCCTGCCTTCCCTGTCGAGCATCACCCGGAAGTCCTTGTAGCGCTTCGCTTTGGGGAACGCCGCGAAGGACGGCGCCCCCTGGTGCTCGTCCACGTCGCACAGCGCGTAGACGTTCGCCCCGGCCTTCGCCACGCCGCGCACGTCGTTCGCCCCCATCCCACCCACGCCGATGCAGGCGACGTTCACCGTGTCGCTGGGCGCCCGGTAGCCCCGACCCAGCACCTGGCGCGGGACGATGGTGAAGGCCACGCCGGCACCGACGTCGCCGACGAATCTCCTTCTCGAGATGCGTTTGCGTGTCATAGGGTCCGTCCTCTCCACCGAGTCAGGGGGAGCTCAGCGCCCCCCATAGTTGGCCTGCAGGTACGCGGTGATGCGCCAGGCGATCGGCTGCGGAATCTGCGCGCCATGCACGTCGATCATCTTCTTGACCGTCGCCTCCCACTGCGCCGGCGACAGCGGGGGCTGCATCGTGATGTAGCGGAGGCTGTGGCAGGTCGAGCAGAAGCTCTGCACCAACTCGCGGCCTTCGCTCGGCGCGAGGTTGGGCGTGGCGAGCGGGAATGGTCCGGCGGAGTACACGCCGCCGGTCTGGGGCAAGGGCCTCCGAAACGCGCCGGGACGCGCCTCGGCGTATTCCCCGGCGCTCACCAGCCCGGGCAGGCTGTCCCCCTGGGCGATCGGCGCGCCGCCGAACGCAGCGGCCGCACCGAGTGCGGGGACCATCATCCACGGCCGGCGCTTCACAACCTGCTTCCCTCGCCAACCACGACCGGCTGGCGCTCGATCCGGTTCCACAGGTAACCGCCCGGATTCCAAACGCCCTCATCCGGCTGCGTGTTGCCCCCCTCGTCGGTTGCGCGCACCGCGAGGGTCGCAACGCCCGCCTCGCGCGGCGTCCATCGAGCTTCCCAGGTCCGAAACGCATAGGGCCCGTGGTCCGTGCCCAGCTCTGCGTCACGCCAGGAGTGGCCGTCGTCCTCCGAGATCTCGACCTTGACGATCCCGCCATACCCGCTGAAGGCGATCCCCCGCACCGTCACGGGGAGGCCGGCCGGCAGCTTGGCGCTCCCGTCGGGGCTGATGAGGAACGAGCGCACCGGCATGCGGTGAATCGGGATCATGCGGACGGCGCCTGCCCGCGCCGAGTCGGGCGTCGTTGAGCCGCGCGGGGTGTCGGGGATCCGATACGCGCTCTTCATCCAGAAGTTGTCGTCGGGCTGGTCGAGCACGCGAATCCAGGTGAGCGCCTTCACCCAGTAAGTGGCGAACCAGCCCGGCACCACGAGCCGGACCGGAAACCCGTTCAGCATGGGGAGGGGCTCGCCGTTCATCGCGTAGGCGACTAGCGAGTCGCGCAGTGCCGGCTCGTCGAGGTTCAGGGATTTGAGAAAGCTGTGCGAGCCCTTCCCGATCGGTCCTCGCCCCCGGTCCAGCCCCTGGAACTGCACGGCGACTGCGCCCGGCTCTGGCTCCGCGGCTTCGAGCAGACTCGCCAGACGCGCGCCCGTCCAGAGGGCGTTTCCCATCGCGCCGTTGCCCCACTGGCCCCCCGGCACCCGCGGCTGGAACCGGCTGCGGCTGTTGCCGGAGCACTGGTTCACGGCGGCGACGGTGACTGCGGGATACTTGCTGACGAGATCGTCGAAGGTGAGTGAGAGCACGCGGCGGACCCGGCCGCCGACCTCGAGACGCCACCGGGAGAGGTCGATGGCGTTGGGGTGTTGATCGAGGTGCCAGCGCACGAAGAACGCGGCGTTGGGGGTGAACGGGGACGCGAAGTAGTCGCGCGGCGTCTCGAGCTGGACGGGACGGTCGGTGAGCACGATCAAGGGCAGCTTCTGGGGATAGGGGACGAGCGGGCCACTCGAGTTCCAGAAGGGGTTCGGTACTTGGCGCGCGGGAAGGGGGTGGCCGGGCGCGAGTGGGAGCACCTCGCCGAGCGCGAGGCCCGCGCCGCCGACCCCGAGCAGCTTGAGCCACTCCCGCCGCGACAAGTGGTCCGGGTCGGTCATCGCTCAATCGGCGGGCGCCGGCTCCGGTGCCCGGGCGGTCGACGGCCGGAACAGCAGCGCGAAAAAGACCAGGACCACCGCGGCGAACCCGGCCGGCAGAACCCAGAAGCTGGGCCACCGCTCGAGGCTCAGGTGGGCCGCGCCGCCCAGGAACCGGTTGTACACGTTGCCCGCGACCTGGGCGCCGATGAGCATGCCGACGCCATAGGTGACCAGCACGAGAAATCCCTGCGCCTGTCCGCGAACCGCCGGAGTCGACTTCTTATCCACGTAGATCTGGCCGGTCACGAAGAAGAAATCGTAGCACACGCCGTGCAGCAGGATTCCGATCATGATGAGCGGGAAGATCGCCGCCGGCGCCGCGAGCGCGAAGAGCGCGTAGCGCAGCACCCACGCCGCCATGCCCACCATCAGCATCCGCTTCACGCCGAGCCGCGCGAACATGAGCGGCATGAGCACCATGAAGCCGGTTTCGGAGATCTGGCCCCACGTCTGCGTCGCCGCGATCTTCGTGACGCCGGCATCACCGAGGAAGATCTGCGTGAAGTTGTAGTAGGCCGCCAGCGGGATGCACAACAGGAACGAGGCCACGATGAATACGTAGAACGGGCGATCCCCCAGCTGCGCCAGCGCGTCCAGGCCGACGACGCTGCGCAGTGACACCCGCTGCCCGGCGCCGGGGGGAGGTGTGTGGGGCAGCGTGAAGGCGAAGAGCCCGAGCAGCACGCTCGCCGCGCCGGCGGTGTAGATCGGCAATGGCGTACTTTCCGCGACCCCGTGCACCACGCGACTGAGCACGAAGCTGATGAATAGCCCGGCCACGATCCAGCCGATCGTGCCGAACACCCGGATCAGAGGAAACTGTTTCTCCTGTGACTGGATGTGGTGGAAGGCCAGGCTGTTCGCCAGGCCGAGGGTCGGCATGTAGCACAGGTTGTAGAGCAGCAGGAGTAGGATGAACACCACGGGCGCGCCCAGGGCCCGGGGGACGGCGAACATCACCACGCCGCCGAGCAGATGGAGCACACCCAGCACCTTCTCGGTCGCGAAGTAGCGGTCGGCGACGAGCCCGAGGAAGAACGGCGCGACGATGGCCGCGATCGGGTTCACCGTATAGGGCCAGTGCGTCAGCGTCTCCATCCCATGGTTGGTCATGTACACCGCGATCGTCGTGTACCAGGCGCCCCAGATGAAGAACTGGAGGAACATCATCGCCGACAGCCTGGCGCGGACGCTCACGGGAGCACCCGGATCTTGATGTTACGGTAGGCGACGCGGAACTCGTGCTCCTGCAGGCCGATGTAGCCCTCGGCGTTGCGGCCGTAACGCGGGTGGTCTGCGAACTTGCTCGCCTTGACCCTCGCCTCCCAATCCGGGCTCCCGAGCTCGTACTCGACCACTTTCACGCCGTTGAGCCAGTGCTCCACGTGATTCCCGTTCACGATGATCCGCGCCTGGTTCCACTGACCGGCGGGTTTCACGATGCCTGCGGGCGCGGGGTACAAGCCGTAGTCGGCACCTGCCGCCGTGAGACGCGAGTGGCCGTCCGGATGCCCCGCGTCGTCCAGCACCTGCATTTCCGGCGCGGTCCAGTAGATCGCGGTCTCGTCTTCGCTGGCGCGGTAGAAGATCCCGCTGTTGCCACCGGGCGCCACGTTCCACTCGAGTGACAGCTCGAAGTTCTTGAACTTCTCCGTAGTGATGATGTCGGCGGCAGGACGCACGCGCGTGAGCGCACCCTCCCTGACCCCCCATCCCGAGGGAATCGTGTCCATCTTCCATCCACGCCAGCCGACGGTGGAGTGGCC
>DATDFP010000113.1:0-13585 GCA_036522535.1 Gemmatimonadales bacterium | reverse complement strand
CTCGCCCTGTTCTGTCACCCGCATGGTTCCGGCGACGGTGCCTGCCGGCTGCGCCGCGATCGCCCGGCCGGTCGGCGCGCCGCCCCGGCTCACCGAGCCTCCGCGCCCGTGGAAGAAGGCGACGGGAACTCCGCACTCGTGGCCCAGCCGGGTCAGCCTACCCTGCGCCTTGGCGAGCTCCCAGTTGGAGGTGAGGAAGCCGCCGTCCTTGTTCGAGTCCGAGTAGCCGATCATCACCTCGAACACGCCGCCCTGAGCCCGGACGCTGCGGCGAACGACGGGTACCTGCAGCAGGTCGCGCACAATGTCCGGGGCCCGGCGCAGGTCCTCGATGGACTCGAACAAGGGCACGACGGCCAGGGTGCAGCTCTCGAGCCCGGCCGCGTCGGCGAACAACCCGCCCTGCTTCGCGAGGACGTAGGCACCGAGCACGTCGTTTGCGTCGTGCGTCATGCTGAGAACGAAGCCGCCGATCGCCTCGCGGTCGACGTGCTCCCGCATCTCGCGGATAACCCGGAACATGCCCGCGGTCTCGGCCTCCTCTGCCGGGAGCGCCGGCGGCGTCCGCTCCGAGGAGAGGGGCCGCGACAACTCGGCCTGGAGCCAGGCCCGCCATTGTGGAGACGTGGACGCGGGCGGCTCGGCGCCGGTTCCGGCCCGCCACAGCGCGGCGAGCGCCTGGTTCACCCGGAGCGAGTTCTCCCGTACGTCGAGTCGGAACGTGCTGAAGCGGAAGGTCTCGACCTCCCGGCGCACGGGTCGCACCAGGTGCTCCGCCGCGCCCATGCAGCGCACGGCGGCGAGACCAGCCTCCAGCACTCGCAGGTCCGAGATCAGCTCGTCCGCAGTCTGGTACCCGGACTCCCCCGGCCCCGTGGTCCCCTGCTCCGCGCAGGCGAGGGTGAGGTCGAGCCGCTGTAGCATGCAGGCGCCGTACTGGCGGAACAGCTCGCCAGGGTTCCGCGCCCGAATCCGCTCGGCGTCGCCTGAGCGCTCGAGCTGGCGGGAGAGAGCCGTCCGGAACTCCTCAGGAATCGGCGCCGCCCGCTCCGTCACGCTCAACACGTGCAGCAGGTCGGCGAGCCGGCGGCGATAGCGGCGCAGGCTCACGAGCCGGTTTTCCTGGAGCGTCTGACGGGTCACTTCGTTCGTGACGAACGGATTGCCGTCCCGGTCGCCGCCGATCCACGATCCGAGCTGGAAGAATGGCTGGACTTCGAGCCGGGCGTCCGGGTAGGCATGCCGCAGCGCGCGGTCGAGCTTGTCCAAGATCTCCGGGACGACGTCGAACAGGTTCTCGGTGACGAAGTACAGACCCCAGGCGCGCTCCTGCGCCACCGTCGGCTTCGCGAGCCGCAGCTCGCCCGTGAGCCACAGCAGCTCGATCTCGGTGCGCAGCTGGCCGATGAGGTTGGCGCGCTCGCGGGGAGTCCAGCGTGGCGCCTCGAGGTCCACGAGCCGGCGGTAGATGCGGCGGTGTTTCTCGAGCACCGTCACCCGCTTCGCCTCGGTGGGATGAGCCGTGATGACCGGGCGCACGCGGAGGCTCGAGACCACGCCCCGCAGCTCCTCGACCGGGATCCCCTGCTCCGCCGCCCACGCCACCACCTGGGCGAAGGTGCCGCGCAGCCGATCGTGGCCCAGCTCCACTTCGCTCTGCCGCCGCTGCCGCATGGCGGCGTTCTGCTCGGCGATGGACAGCAGCTGGAACCAGATGCCCTGAGCCTGGATGGTGCGCGCCAGCAGCCCGGGCGAAGCGCCCGCCTCGACGGGCTCGCCGCGCAGAGCGGGCTCGATCTCGGGCTGGTGGACCCGAATGACCTCGACGAGCTGGTTGAAGAGAAGGTCCGCGACCTCCTGGAGGTAGCCCTCCGGCGCGCGGACTCGGAGGTCACTGGTCACACGACGCGGTCGCGGGGCGGCGCTCCGGAAAAGAAGGCCTGGAGGTTCTCGAGGGCCCGAAGCCCCATAGCGACACGCGTCTCGTGCGTGGCGCTGCCGAGGTGCGGGAGCAGCACGACGTTTTCCATCGTCAAGAGATCGGGCGTTACCTCGGGTTCGCGCTCGTACACGTCCAGGGCGGCGCCCGCGATGCGCCGCTCCTTGAGCGCGGCGACGAGCGCCGCCTCGTCCACGATGTCTCCCCGGGCGGTGTTGATCAGGAACGCCGTGGGCTTCATGAGCGCGAGCCGCCCGGTGTCGATGAGGTGCCGCGTCTCCGGAGTCGCCGGGCAATGCAGCGACACGAAATCCGCGTCGCGCAACACCGCGTCCAGGCTGCTCTGCTGCTCGGCGCCCAACTCCGCCGCGAGCGCGGGGGGCGGCGGGTACGGGTCGTGAAACACGACGCGCATGCCGAATCCCGAGTGGGCCCGCCGGGCGACGGCGCGGGCGATGCGGCCCATCCCGACCAGGCCGAGGGTCTTGCCACTCACCCTGGTGCCCAGCATGTGCGTCGGGCGCCAGCCGGTCCACCGCCGCGAGCGGACGTGGCGCTCCGCCTCCCCGGCGCGCCGCGCGACCATGAGCATCAGCATGACGGCGTCGTCCGCCGTGTCGTCGGTGAGGACTTCAGGCGTGTTCGTGACGACGAGCCCGCGGGCTTTGGCGGCCTCGACGTCGATGTGGTTGTACCCGACACCGAAGTTCGCGAGGATCCTGGCGCGCAGCGGCTCCACGGAGAGCACCTCCGTGGTGATTCGGTCCGTCACGGTGGGAAGGAGCGCGTCGGCGCCGCGCAGGGCTTCCTGCAGCTCGGGCGTAGTGAACGGGTGGTCGTCCCGGTTCAGGCGGGTTGCGAACTCCCTCTCGAGCCGGTCCTCCACCGGACCGGGGAGCTTGCGCGTCACCACGACGGTCGGGCGGCTAGAGCGAGGGGGAGCGGCCCTCACCGCGAGACCAGCACGCGCCGGGTCGGTCTCCCGGCGAGGGCCTGGGCGACCGTGGAACCCAGCTCCGCCGGGCTCGGCGCGACGGTGAGGCCCGCCGAGCGCATGATCTCCGCCTTTTCGGCCGCCGTGTCGCCGAACGCGGAGATGATGGCGCCGGCGTGCCCCATGCGCCGGCCCTTCGGTGCGGTGAGACCCGCCACGTACCCGATCACCGGTTTCGTCATGTGCTCCTTCACGAACAGCGCCGCATCCGCCTCCTGCGGCCCGCCGATCTCGCCGATCATCATCACGGCGTCCGTCTCCGGGTCCTCCTCGAACAGCGCCAGCATGTCCACGAACGAGCTGCCGTTGATCGGATCACCGCCGATGCCGACGCTGGTGGTGACGCCGACGCCGAGCGCCTTCATCTGGGAGGCGGCCTCGTAGCCGAGCGTGCCGGAGCGCGTCACCACGCCGACGGCGCCGCGGAGATAGATGTGGCCGGGCATGATCCCCAGCATGGCCTTTCCGGGACTGATGACTCCGGCGCAGTTGGGCCCGATGAGGCGCGTGCGGCGCTCCCTGGCGTAGCGCCACAGGTAGCGTTTCACCGTCATCATGTCCTGCGCGGGGACGCCGTCCGTGATCGTGACCACGAGCCGGACACCTGCGTCCGCGGCTTCCATGATCGCGTCGGCGCAGAAGGGTGCGGGGACGAGCACGAGGCTGGCTGCGGCCTCGGTCGCGGCGACGGCCTCTTTCACCGTGTTGAACACGGGCCGGCCGAGATGCGCCGTGCCGCCTTTCCCGGGGGTGACGCCGCCCACGAGGTTCGTGCCGTAGGCGATCATCTCCTTCGCGTGGAAGGTGCCCTTGTCGCCGGTGAAGCCCTGGATCACGACCCGCGTCGTTTCGTCGAGCAGGATGCTCACGCCGCGACCCCCGCGTTACGCGCCGCCACCGCCCGCTGGGCCGCTTCCGCGAGCGTTTCGGCGGTAATGATCGGCAGGCCACTCTCCTGGAGGATGCGGCGGCCCTCCTCGACGTTCGTCCCCGCCAGCCGCACCACGAGCGGCACCGGCACCTGCACTTCGCGCACGGCCTGGACGACCCCCTGCGCGACCCAGTCGCAGCGGTTGATCCCGGCGAACACGTTCACGAGCACCGCCTTCACGTTCCGGTCGGAGAGCACGAGGCGGAACGCCCTGGCCACGCGCTCCGGCGAGGCGCCGCCGCCGATGTCGAGGAAGTTCGCGGGCTCGCCGCCCGCGTGCTGGATCATGTCCATGGTCGCCATGGCGAGGCCGGCGCCGTTGATGATGCAGCCGATGTCCCCGTCCAGCGCGACGTAGTTCAAGCCGTGCTCCGCCGCCTCGGCTTCCCGCGGGTCCTCCTGGGCGTAGTCGCGCAGCTCCGCCACGCCGGGACGCCGGAACAGGGCGTTGTCGTCGAAGCTCATCTTCACGTCGAGGGCGAGCACCTGGCCATCCTCGGTGGCGACGAGCGGGTTGATCTCCACCATCGTGGCGTCGAGCTCGCGGAACGCTCGGTACGCGCCCAGGATCACCGAGACCGCCTGGTTGACCTGCAGCGATGCGAGCTGCAACCCGAAGGCGAGCTCGCGGGCCTGGAACGCCCGGATGCCGACCGCCGGCTCCACGACTTCCCGCAGGATCGCCTCGGGCTCGCGCTGGGCGATCTCTTCGATTTCCATCCCGCCGTGCGGGTGCGCCACCACGACGATGCGCTCGCGCTTGCGGTCGAGCACGAGCCCGACGTACAGCTCGCGCTCGATCGGCAGCGCCTGCTCGACCAGCAGGCGGTGGACCGGCAGGCCTTCCGGCCCCGTCTGGAACGTGACGAGGGTTTTGCCCAGCAGGTCCTTCGCGGCCTGCCGCACCTCGGCGTCGCTCGAGCAGATCCGGATGCCGCCCGCTTTGCCGCGCGCGCCGGAGTGGATCTGGGCCTTCACCACCCAGCGGTCGCCCCCGATTTCGGCCGCGCGGTACACCGCCTGCTCCGCGCTGTAGGCGACGCCGCCCTTCGGGACCGGGACTCCGAAGCCGACGAGCAGCTCCTTCGCCTGGTATTCGTGGATGTCCATCGGTCAGGCTCGCGTGGTGGCCAGGGTGGCGGCAGGCGTGCGACGCGCGGCGATGGCCGCCGCGATCTGGACGATGTTCTGGGCCATGCGGGCCGATGCGGCGTCGATCATGCGCCCCTCGAGCTGGGCGGCGCCGCGGCCCTCACGAGCCGCGTCCTCCAGGGCGGCGAGAATCCGGCGGGCACGTTCGACCTCCGCCGCGGGCGGGGTAAAGACGTCGTTCGCGAGCGCGATCTGCGACGGGTGGATCGCCCATTTGCCCTCGTATCCGAGTGCGGCCGCGCGGCGCGCCGCGGCGACATACCCTTGCGGGTCCCGAAAGTCCCCGTACGGCCCGTCGATGGCCCGCAGCCCGTACGCGCGGCAGGCGGTGACCATGCGCGCCAGCGCCGCGTGCCATTGGTCGCCCGGGTAGTCCGGGTTCAGCCCCCCGATGCTCACCGTGCGCGCGCGCAGGCTCGCGGCGAAGTCGGCGACGCCGAAGTGCATCGCTTCGAGCCGGCGGCTCGCCTGCGCGATGGCCTCGACGTTCGCCATGCCCAGGGCGGTCTCGATCAGCACCTCGATGCCGATCCGGTGCGAGATGCCGCGTGCCGCTTCGATTTGCGTCAGCAACGCGTCTACCAGATACACGTCGGCCGGAACCCCGACCTTCGGCACGAGGAGACAATCGAGGCGGTGGCCCGCCTGCTCCACGACGTCCACGACGTCCCGGTACATGTAATGGGTGTCGATGCCGTTGATGCGGACGCAGACGGTCTTGCCGCGGCCGCGCCAGTCGTGCTCGAGCAGGGCGGCGACGACGTGCTTGCGGGCCGGCTCCTTGTCGGCGGGCGCGACGGCGTCCTCGAGGTCGAGAAAGACGTAGTCGGCCTCGCTGTCGAGCGCCTTCTCGAACAGCGCGGGTTGCGATCCCGGCACGGCCAGCTCACTCCGCTGCAGCCGGGGGCGCGCCGGCTCGTAGCGGGTGAGGCTCATGTCCTCACGGCGGTCCGAGGAGTCGCCGCGCTGCCGGCGCCAGGCGCCGGCGGCGCCTCCGCCGATGGCGCGACTACGCGGGTGGGCAAGGGTGCCGCGGTGCCACGGTAGTGCTCGGCCGCGGCGGCGACGCCCGAGCCCGCGGCGATCTTCAGTCCCACGTCGCGCATCGCCATCTCGACGCCCGCGATCGCGCCCAGGAGCATCAGCTCGTTCAGGTCGCCGAGATGCCCGATCCGAAAGAGCTTCCCAGCCACGCGGCCGAGCCCCGCGCCGAGCGCCAGGTCATAACGGCGGAAGGCGACGTCGATCACGGCCGCGGCGTTCGTGCCCTCGGGCATCATGACGGCGCTCACCGTGTTCGAGTACCACTTGGGCTCGCGGGCGCAGAGCTTCAGGCCCCACGCGCGCACGGCGGCGCGGACGCCCTCCGCGAGGCGATGGTGCCGGGCGAAGATGGTCTCCAGGCCTTGTTCGGCGATGATGTCGAGCGACTCGCGCAACCCGTACAGAAGAGGAAGGGCGGGCGTGTAGGGGAAATAGCCGCTTGCGTTCGCCTTGATCATGTCGCCGAAGTCGAAGAACGCGCGCGGGCACTTCGCGTGCTCGCGGGCCGCGAGCGCCGTCGGGCTCGCGCACACGATCCCGAGGCCGGCCGGAAGCATCAACCCTTTCTGGGACCCGGTGATCGCGAGATCGACCCTCCACTCGTCCATCCGGAAGTCGATCGAGCCGACCGAGCTGACGCCGTCCACATAGAGAAGCGCCGGATGTTTCGCCGCATCCATGGCGCGGCGCACGGCGGCCACGTCGCTCGTGACGCCCGTCGCGGTCTCGTTGTGGACGATGAGCACGCCTTTGATTTCGTGCTGCTTGTCTCTCGTGAGGGCGTCCTCGATCCGATCGACCGGCGCGCCCTCACCCCACTCCACGTCGAGGATATCCACGCGCAGGCCGTGCCGCTGCGCGAGCTCGATCCACAGGTGACTGAACTGGCCGTGGCGCGACGCGATCACGCGGTCGCCCGGCGACCGGGTGTTGACCAGCGCCGCCTCCCAGCCGCCCGTGCCCGTGGCGGGAAAGATGAACGGCTGTCCGGTCGTGGTCTTGAAGATCTGCTTCAGGTCGGCGAGCAGGCCGTGCGTGAGCTCCGGAAACGCCGAGGAGCGGTGGTCTTCCATCGCGCGATGCATCGCGCGGAGAATTCGGTCGGGAACGTTCGTCGGACCGGGTACGAAGAGAAAATTGCGGCCTGGCATTGAACACGTTCCTTGCGAAAGGGAATGGCTAGACCGAGAACGAGCGGGCTTCTCGCCCCAACTTATCTCGCGGTAACGTATTCCGCACTCCCGCCACGGCAATCACACGGATGGGTGGGCTCTCCCCGCCCGCTCGCCTAGCCCCGGAGCCGGGATGCGGGATGCGAGATGCGGGATGCGGCGGGTGCCGAAGAGCCTACTGAAGGGTCCCGACGTGGCTACTGAAGGGTCCCGACGTGGATTGATTGGACGCCCTGAAGGGCGCCCTCGGCCGAGCGCGTCCTGAAGGACGCTCGTGGGCGGCCGTCTTTATGGGACGGACGCTCCTATCCTCGTAACGCCCTGCCGCCCTCCACAGCACACCGGTCGCACCCGCTGCACCGACCGAGACGCTCCCCGAAGTAGTCCAGCAACCGCCTCCGCCGGCACCCTCGGGACTCGACGTAGGCTCGCGCTTCGGGCGTGCCCTGCGCCCACTCGAGGTCCGCCGGCGTCCAGAGAATCAGGCACTCGGCGGGACGACCGTCCCTCCCCGCCCTCCCCGCTTCCTGATAGTAGGACTCGAGCGTACGCGGCGGTCCCCAGTGGATCACGCGGCGCACGTCCGGCTTGTCGATTCCCATGCCGAAGGCGCTCGTCGCTACCACGACCGGGGTGCGGCCGGCGAGGAAGTCCGCCAACACCTGCCGCCGCATCGCCGCGGCGAGCCCCGCATGGTAGGGCGCGGCGCGCACGCTGCGCAGCAGCAGCGCCCGCGTCACCAGCTCGGTGAGCCGCCGCGTCGGTGCATACACGATGCTACTCCCCTCCGCGCGACGGATCAGCTCGTGGACGCGTGCGAAGCGCCCGCGATCGTCGCGCACTCTCTCGACAGCGAAGACCAGGTTGGGACGATCGAACGACGTGACAACCACCTCCGCCCGCGGCAATCGCAGCACGCGGAGAATCTCGGCGCGCGTGGCGGCGGTGGCGCTGCCGGTGAGGGCGAGGGTGGGGGGATTGCCGAGGAGATACCGATACTCGCCCAGGCGGCGGTACAGCGGGCGAAACTCGTTCCCCCATTCGACGATGCAGTGCGCCTCATCTATCGCGAGCAGCGAGACCGGCGTGCGCGCGCGAGTCAGGCGGCGGACCAGCGCGCCCAGTCGCTCGGGAGCGCAATAGAGGAGCTTCAAGCGGCCCGTGAGGGCCGCCTCGAGGATGGCGCGCTGCTCGTCGGGCGCAAGCAGGCTGTTCAGGTAGGCCGCCGCGATCCCACGACGCCGCAGCGCTCCGACCTGGTTCTGCATCAACGAGATGAGGGGCGAGATCACGAGCGTGAGCCCGTCCGCCATGAGCGCGGGGAGCTGGAAGCAAAGCGACTTCCCGGCGCCGGTGGGGAGGACGGCGAGAACGTCGTGCCCGGCGAGGAGCGGCCCGATGACTCGTAGTTGGTGGATGCGGAAGGCCCGGTGGCCGAAGTGCTCCCCCAACGCGTGCCGCGCCGCGTCGAGGCCGCCGCAGAACCTGGTCATTGCCCAAGAAAACGACGCGCCGCAAGAACGCGGGATCCGAATCGCCCGGAGCGTGGCAATTCCCACGCGACCGGCGACTCTGCCGCTCCTGCCGGGGCGATGGTGCCAGGTGCCCCCAAATCTGTAGCTATCTCGCCACGAACCGGTACGGCGCGCCCCTGGCCCGAATGGCTAACGACAAACGTGAAAGGCAGTTAGCCCAACACACCGGGCGCATGCGCTCTGCAATCGAGGGCTCCCAGACTCCGAGCCGGGCAGGCGACCGCATGCACAAACGAATCCTTCAGAGCGTCTTTTTCTCACTCTTGCTGTTGGCCGGCGCGCGGCGGTCGTACGGGCAGTCGGGGGGCGAGGTGACTTACAATTGGCTGCTCGTCGGCACCGACACGGGCAGTGACGAGCAGACTTACTATTCCTCCAACGTCACCCGCACGCCACAGGGCACCGTCGTGACCTGGGTCAAGCTCACGTACTCGAGCGGCGCGACCGAGCTTCTGGGCAGGGTGGAGTATGACTGTCGTGATCGGTGGCGCTGGCTCACGGCGGTCGTGTATGATCCGCAGGGCAACATCACCGCGTCAGTGATGGACCCGGGCTTCGCATCCGAGTGGGGCCGGCTCGAGCCGGCGACTACCGGGGAGCAATTGGAGCAAGTCCTGTGTGGCCGGCGAATGTGAAATAGGGTCACTCTTCCGAATCATCCGCGGGCACTTCGCGCACCAGCACCAGAATCGCCGCTTGCGGCGCCACCAGGTATTTCTTTCCCTCGAACGTGATCTCGACGGCCGCCTTCCGAAAGAACAAGGCGTAGTCGCCGACCAGAGCCTGCATCGGCAGGTATTTCACTTCGGGGCCGTGGATCTTCCACGGCTCGTCGTCCATGCTGGCCGGCTCGGTCATCGGCGTGCCCGGCCCGGTCGCCACGATCCGACCTCCCTGGACCTGACGGCTCTCCACCGCGGTGGGCGGCAGGTAAAGCCCGACGTTGGTACGCTCTTCCCCTTCCTCGGGCGTGATGAGGACGCGGTCGCCGACCACTATCAGACGCTTGGGACTCTCATCCGGCATAAGGGTCAGTATACGCCCTAGCCCGGGCGGCGTCAGCCCCGCCCCGCTGACCCCCTTTGGGGTGACGCGCGTCACGATGGCGACGGGCGGAGAGCGCTATTAATCGGTCCTGCGCCCGGTCCCGCGATTCCCGAGACGCTCTCCTCAAGGAGATGAGCGGTATGTTTTTGTTGCTGCAGCAATCCCTGCCGGCAACGTGGCGCGACACGTTCCAGCTGCTTGCTTCCGGCTTCACGTGGGTCCTCGGATACAGCAAAATCGTATTGGACTTCGCGCTCTCCGGCGGCAGCGTCGGGGAGATCGCGCTCAAAGCGGTGCTGATTGTGCTGCCCTGCGGCGTCCTCGTGCTGGCGATGCTGGCCACCATGGCGATGTTCTACACGCTGCCGTTCCGGTCGGGGCGGCCGACTCTCCTCACCGCCCTGGTGATGTCGTGGTGGGACGCCGTCCGCATGACCTGGTTCTACTGGGCGGGGCTGCTCCGCTTCGGCGCGGTGCTGTTGGGATGGATCTGGGGCCTGGTGAAGCTCGCCGGGTCGCTGCTCATGCGCTTCGTCAAGTTCGTTTTCACGCGACCGCTGGCGCTGCTGGACTGGGCGACGCACCAGTACTTCCGGCCCGGCGTGCCATGGCTGGCGTTCCTCATCATCCTCTTCTGGTCGGCCCTCGAGGCGACGATCTTCACGTTCACTCTGCGGCCCACGATCAGCGAAGTGCTGGCGGACCTGACGGGCGCCGAGCTGTCGGGGGTCTCGGTGACCCTCATCCTGTGGCCGTTCCTGTTCATCCTCATCTCGGGGAGCTTCGCGGCCATTCAGGCGCTGTCGGACGCCATCGACGCGAAGAAGGCGACGCAGATCGTGTCGATGACGCTCGTCGAAGGGTTCGTGATGTTCTTCGAAGTGATGTTCCTGTACCGCGAACTGATCGACGCGATCACCCCGTGGATCGCCCAGCAGACGGGCTTCCAGCTCGGCTTCTTCTCGACGCTCGGGATGGCGTCCTTCGGGTGGATCGGCGTGCGGGCCATGACCTGGTTCCTGTTCGGGCGGTTCGGCACCCCGGCGCTGCTGGGCATCCTGGCCCGCGAGAACATCGCCGGCGCGAAGCCGGGCGGCGCGCCCGCGGCGGCGATCGAGCCGGACTTCTGGCGCGGCCCGATCGAGGCCCTGAAAGCGGAGTCGGAATGGTTCAAGAAGGAAGCGCGCGAGCTGTTCGAGCTGATCTCGCTCCCGGTGCTCCAGCTGCTCGCCGCCGGGGCCAACTTCGCGGTGGTGGTGATCATGGGGCGGCCCACCTTCACGCTGCCGTTCCGGAACCTGGACCAGGTGCTCACGAGCACCCCGATCGTGAGCCCGAGCGGCAAGCACGTGGTGCCGGGGGGTGTCGCATGACGTCGCGGCGTCGCTACCCAGTCGCCCTGCTCGCGGCGGTCGCGACGGTCGCGGTGGCCGCCGGGCAGGCTCCGGCCCAGGAGCCGCAGGGCAAGCCCGGGAACTCGACCCTCATCGTCGGCATCGACGTGAGCGGCTCGTTCAAGAGCCAATACGACGACGCCATCGAGTTCGCCTCGTACTACATCTACGCGCACCTGCACGGCCTGGGCGGCCTGCGGGCCCCCACCGCGCTGTTCGTGAGCTCGATCGGCGGCGAGCGCCCGGGCGAGCCCAAAGCGTTCCATCCGATCGACGACTTCGCCAACAGCAGCCGCGAGCAGATCGCGTCCGATTTGCGGGGCTGGTTTCCGCCGCGGGACGCGTTCACCGACTTCAACACCTTCTTCAAGCAGGTGGCCATGCTCGCCAAGGAGCGCGGCCTGATCCTCGCGCCCATGAGCGTCGTGGTCCTGAGCGACGGGACGCCCGACTTGCCGGGGAGCATGCAACCGGCCAAGAGCGACAACGCGATCGCGCGCATCGACTTCGGCTCGCTCGAGTTCGTGTCGCGGAGCGTGACGGTGCGGCTCCTCTACGCATCGCCGACCATCGGCGACGCGTGGAAGCGGATGATCCGGCGCAAGCGCGTCCGGCTCTGGACGCAGGATGCCCCCGTCATGGTCGGCTGGCACCGGCAGCTGCGGCCCGATCAGCCCCTGGACCGGCAGGCCAATCTGTGGAAGTGGGTGCAGGATAACGTGGACTTCAGGGTGAGGGCGGGGAACCTCTTCTAAGGGCGGCAAGGGCGGCAAGGGCGGCAGGGACCCCTTTGCCGCCTTTGCCGTTTCTGCCGCCCTTGCCGCCCTTTACTCGCAGTACCGCTCGAACGCCGCCGTCAGGTCGGCGGCGATGTCGGCCGCGGCCCGTCCCTCGATGTTCTTCCGCTCGAGCATGAACACGAGCTTTCCGTCCTTGAAGAGAGCGATCTGAGGTGACGACGGCGGGTACCCGGTAAAATAGCTCCGCACCCGCGCGGTCGCCTCGGCGTCCTGCCCGGCGAACGCAGTGAGCAGCCGCTCGGGGCGCTTGGGGTGCTGCAGCGCGAGGCGCGCCGCCGGCCGCGCGTTGCGCGCGGCGCAGCCGCACACGGAGTTGACCACGACGAGCGTGCTCTGCTTCGTCGCGCCGAGCGCCGCGTCCACCTCGTTCGGGGTGCGCAGCTCCTGGAAGCCGATGCGCGTCAACTCGTCCCGCATCGGCTGGACGAGCAGGGGGTCGTACAGGGGTACGTTCAGGCTCGACATGAATTCCTCATCCGGAACAGGGCGCTTCGCCCAATTATAGCGCGGCCAATGGAGCGCGCGTAGGGGCGTCTAGCGCCATCCACCCGCTTGGTGCTGGACGGAGCCCAACTGGCTCCCGGTCGGCTCCGCTCAGCAGAACCAGGGCTCGGTGAGTCGCGGTGGAATCGGCCGTTCGGGCGGCGGCAGCCTGACGGCAGAGGGGCCGATCGATCCCCCGGCCCGTTCGGCCGCCAGCGAGCGGAGCCGGAAGAATGTCGTCCACGGGTCCTCCCCGGCTGCCGCCGCGCGCTCGACGCGCGCGGTCACGGCGAGATGAAGATCGTCCATGCGGCGATCGGGGTGGGTCCAGCGATAGGTGAAGGCCGCCGGATCCAGGGGCCCGAGGAAGGGCCGGATCGACGCCCGCGAGAGCAGCAACGAGCCGGGCGGAACGAGGAGCCGTAGCGTGTACTGCACGGGATCCACCTGATCGATGAGCCGTTCCGCCTCCACGAAGTCGAACAGGTCCAGGTAGTCGGCGAGCGTCGTCCAGGGCGTGAAGGGGACGAACGTGGGCCGCAGCGGGATCCCGGCGCGGCGCATGATGTCGAGGGCCGCCACGACGTCGGCCCGTGTGTGCCCCTTCTCGAGGTTTGCGAGCACGACGTCGGACAGCGACTCGACGGCCGATACGACGAAGGCGCAGCCGGTCGCGGCGAACTCCGGGAACAGCGCGCGGTGCTCCAGGATGTGCTCGATCTTCACCGTGCAATCGTACGTGACCTCCGGGAACTCGGCGTGCAGCGCTCGCACCAGCTGCACCGCGTGGCGAGGGCCGTTCAGGAAATCCGGGTCGCCGAAGGTGATGTGCCCTGCCCCGCCCGCGACCAGGCGGCGGATGTCCTCCAGCACGACCTCGCGCGGGACCACGAAGAAGCGTCCGCCATACACGGAGGGAATCGGACAGTGCAGGCACATGTGCAAGCAGCCGCGGCTCGCCTCGACCGACCCCGCCGGCACGAGCGCGCCGGCGCGTGCGAGCGTTGCGTAACGGGTCAGGTCCGGCAGGCCCGAGCGGCTCGGCACCGGGAATGGGAGCCGCTCGAGCGTCGGCCGCGCCTCGATCGCGGCGT
>DATDFP010000112.1:0-5434 GCA_036522535.1 Gemmatimonadales bacterium | reverse complement strand
CCGGCTGGTGCTGCGCGTGGACGATGCGCCGCGGGCGTTCAAGCTCGAGGGCAAACAGGGCTACGGCAACGCGCGCGGCATCTGGCAAACGCCCTACCTCGAGGCCCGCGGCGGCGAGCCGTTCCGGGCGCTGCACTTCTCGCCGGACGTCGACCGAAAGCGGGTCGTGGTGGACGCCCGCTTCCTCGAGAAGGCGTCGCGTGAGCTCATGCTGACACTCCACTTCGAGAACGCCGAGCTGCCGACGGTGACCTGGCGCGTGCCGAAGGGGGCCGACCAGGTGACGTTCGACGTGCCCATGCCGCGCGTCCACCTGTGGTCGCTCGAGGATCCTTTTCTTTACGAGGTGGACGCCGGTGTGGGCGGTCCGGGCCTGGGCGAAGATCGCGTGCAGAGCTACTTCGGGATGCGGAAGATCTCGGTGGTGAACCTCCCCGGCACCGCTTACCGTTACGTCGCGCTGAACGGCGTGCCGGTCTACCTCCAGCTGGCGCTCGACCAGGCATTCCACCCGGAAGGGTTCTACACCTTCCCGAGCGACTCCTTCGTGCGCGGGGAAATCGCGCGCGCCAAGCGGATCGGCCTGAACGGGCTGCGCGAGCACGTCAAGGTGGAGTCGCCGCGCAAGCTGTACTGGGCCGACCGGCTGGGACTGCTGATCATGGCGGACGTGCCCAACTCATGGGGAGAGCCCGATTCTGCTATGCGCCGCGAGGTCCAATCCACGCTCCGGAGGATGGTCGAGCGCGACTACAATCACCCGGCCATCTTCGCCTGGGTGCTCTTCAACGAGACGTGGGGCTTGCTCACGAAGACCGGGGAGAAAGAGGTCTACCGCCCTGAGACGCAAAAGTGGGTGGCGTCGATGTACCGCGCGGCGAAGGCCATGGATCGCACGCGCCTCGTGGAAGACAACTCACCCTGCTGCGGCCGCGGTCACACCGAGAGCGACATCAACTCCTGGCACTCCTACCTGCCCGGATGGGAGTGGGAGGAGCACGACCGGGTGGTGAGCGACAGCACCCACCCGGGCTCCACCTGGAATTTCGAGGCCGGCTACCGGCAGGGAGCCCAGCCGGACATCAACAGCGAGTTCGGCAACGTCTGGGGCTACGAGGGGAGCACGGGCGACGTCGATTGGAGCTGGGATTACCACCGCGCGGTGAACGCCTTCCGCCGGCATCCCAGGATCGCCGGCTGGCTCTACACCGAGCTCCACGACGTGATCAACGAGTGGAACGGCTACTGGCGCTACGACCGCTCCGAGAAGGAGACGGGGTTGGGCGAGCTCGTGGAGGGGATGTCGCTCCTGGACTTGCACTCGCCGTTGTACGTCGTCGTGGGCGACGAGCTAAGCCAGAGCGTGGCGACCGGCGCGAAGGTGCGCGTGCCGCTGTATGCCTCCTTCCTCACGGCCGACAAGACCCTTGGCGACAGTCTCACGCTCGGGGTGCGAGCGTATGGCTGGAACACGCTCGGCCAGAAGCGGGACTATTTCGAGACCACGCGCCGCGTCCCCTATCGCCCCTGGATGACCGGGGCGCTCCAGCCGCTCCTCGTTCCGATGCCGGACGAGCCGGCCGTCCTGGTGCTGGCGGTGCGGCTCGAGGACGCGAAGGGCAACGTGCTGCATCGCAACTTCTGCACCTTCGTGGTCGAGGGCGAGCCACCGCGAGAGCTCGCCCTGGAAAACGGCCGGCGGGCCCGGCTGCTCTCGGTCGAGCCGGCCCGCTTCGACTCGGCGGCGTGGTCGCTCAAACAGTGGAACGTCATGGACGGGCTGAAGGTGAACGGCGCGGGCTCCGGGTTCTTCGAGTACCGGTTCCCCTGGCCCCAGGGACTTCGCGCGGCCGATCCGGAGAGCGTTCTCTTCGTAGCCGAAGTCTCCGCCAAACAGCTCTACGGCAAGGACCGGGAGAACGCCGGCCGGATGGCGGGCGACTACATGCGCGGCGGGGGCACCTACGACCCGAGCCTCAACCCGAACGCCTACCCCATGACCGACGAGCGCCGCTTCCCGAGCGCCGTGACAGTCCGCGTGAACGACATGATCGCCGGACGCGAGATGCTGGAGGATGATCCTGCCGATCACCGCGGCATCTTGTCCTGGCACTTCCAGAAGCGCGACCGGCGACTGCGCGAAGCCGGCTCCTACGGCACGCTGCTGCGCGTGGCGGTGCCGGGAGAGGCGCTCGACCGGGCCGCGGCGCGCGGCGAGCTGGTCGTCCGCCTCGAGGTCGACCCCGCGTTGCCCGGGGGACTCGCCATCTACGGCAAACGCTTTGGCCGGTATCCGCTCGACCCGACGATCGTCTTCGTGGCGAAGCCCTAGATCCGCGCCACGAACCCTCCACCCGCGCGGAGGTCGATTCTGAGCGAGTCCTGCGCCCGCACGCTCGCGTGCTCGACCCGCACCGCCGCCGGTTCGTCCGTCTGATCTCGGACCAGGATGGCGTCGTGATCACCGTCCCCGAGGAACACGAGCGGGACCTCGATTGAGCGAGCGGTCGGGCCGTTCGCGACCACCAGGAACCATCGCTCGCCGTGGCGCCGGGCAAACGCCGCGATCTCGCCGATCTCACTGACCGGCAGCACCCGCGTCTCGTCCCAGACGGTCGGGATGGCCTTGATCAGCTCCAGCGCCGGGTGGTCCAAAATGGCCCGCGGGTGGGCGCCATAGACCAGCAACGGAGCTGTGAACAGGGCCGCGGTGGCGATCTGGTGCGCCCAGGAGGTCTCGCGGCGGCGCTCGCCGAACAGCATCGGCGTGAAGTCCAGATGCCCGGCCAGCATCCGCGTGAAGGGGATGGTCGTGTCATGCTGCGACCACGCCGGCATGCTGCGCCGCTCCATACCCGACACGGCCTCGCGATTCAGCTCGTTCGGCCAGGTACGTGATTCACCGGTCGGCTTGTTCGCGCCGTGGAAGTCGACCATCAGGCGGTGCTGCGCCGCGCCCTCGAGCGCGGCCCGGTACAGGTCCATGACCTCCTTGGCTTCGTGATCGAAGAAGTCCAGCTTCACCCCCACAGCGCCGACGTCCTGAACGTGCGCAAAGAACGCTGCGCGGGCTTCTGGGTCGCGGATGTCGCGGCTGTGCTTCCAGAGCCAGATGCCGACGTTCCGCTGCCTGGAGTAGTCGATCAGCTCCCGCAGCTCGCTCTCACTCCAGCGCTGCCAGAAGCCTTCCACCAGGTTGTACTCGAAGCCCAGCTCTCCCGCGAGCCTGGAGAACTCTTTCATGGTCTCGAGCGTGTTCTCGCCACCGCCGTCCAGGTATTTCCAGACGGCCCGCCCCGGCTTGATCCAGTCGGTGCGGAGCCCTTGCGGGAAGAAGTGCGGGTCCGGCGCCGGCGAGAGGTTGTGCACGATGTCGCAGTTGACGAGCGCATCGAGATCGGCACCGATCATCACCACCCTCCACGGCGTGGTGATGGGGCCGGTGATCGCCGCCGGGTGGGCCAGACGGGCGGCCTCGGCGTCGCCGTAGCGCAGCGTGAAGGGATAGCTGGCGGGTTGGGCGTGACCGAGGCGCGTTCGGAACCCGCGTTGGCCGTCCGCCTGCAGCGCCATGCCGCTGTAGTTGATCACCGCGGCTTCCGTGATCGAGGCGTATCCCAGACCGCCGGGGAGCTTGAAGGTGAGGGGTGGGGCCGCCCACTCGCCCGCCTGGACCTGCGAAATGTCCTTCTTGACGTGGACCCCCTCGTAGTGTCCGCGCAGATCGTGATACCAGACGGTGGACTCGGCCGGCAGCACGAAGGCCGTCGTTTCGTCCGGTACTCTGATTCCCTCTCCGGGGACGACCGCGCGGAAGCCCACCCCGTCGTCGAACACCCGCACCTCGACCACATAGTCAGTGGAGCGCGCCGTATGCCGGAGCGCGATGCTCGCGCCCCGGTACCGGTTGATCGCCTCCGCGTGCACGCCGCGCCACGGGTACCGCTCGTTCGCCTGCGAGGACGAGACCTTGCCTACCTCCACACCCTGCGCCAGGTCTACGCCGTCTACGACGATGCTCAAGGGCGACGCGTCGATCACGGGGCGGTCCCGGAACGTGATTCGATACTGCAGCCCGGGCTCGTCGCCATGCAGCAGATGGAACTCGATCGACCCATTCGGGCTCGACAGTCGAATCGCCTCGGGCGCTGCTTGTACCCATCGCTGCCGTCCGTCGCGGGCCAGCATGCGGGCGAGGGAGGCGGCGGTGACCGGCGCGACTGGAGCGACGAGCGTCGCAGCCAGGAACTCCCGGCGCGAATAAGTCGAGCTCATCGGATCTCGTCGTCGCGAGAATCGGCCGGCGACAGGGGGCGCGAGTCGGCCGGTGCCGACGCCGTGCCTTCCGGCGGTGGGTACAGGAGCTGCACGCGCTGGGAACGCGCGAGGGGCGCGGGGAGGCGCTCGATTGACGCCCGGTACCGGGGGTCACCGTAGGCCAGCTCGCCCAGGCGCAACACGGCGAGCAAGCGGCTCGGGCTCACGGGGGTGATTTGGTGGCCGGGCCATTTTCTGGACGTGTCCGCGTAGGGAGCCAGGTAGTCGAGCGCCTTCCGAATGCCGCCGCCCCCCGGCGCCTCGTACCGCCAGAGGTCTACTCCCACCGTCCGGCCCAACTCCGCGAGCTGCATGAGCGCTTCGAGATTGAAGACGCTGTAGTCCAGTGAGCGCGTGCGTGCCAGCTCGAGCGGCTGGCTCCCGTCCGGCTCGATCTGCCGTGCGATGCGGTGCGTCTTGCTCGACTCGATGATCTCTCGCGCGAGCTCCGGCCGGCCCAGGAACAAGGCGAGCGCGGCGGTCTGCCCGTCGTACCAGCTCCCATGATTGTTCGGCGCCGCGAATTCGTCGCGGCCGTTCCTGCTGGTCCGGAGCCACTGGAAGTAGCCGGTCAGCCACTCGCGCATCCCCTGCCGGTCGCGCGCCGTCCAGCTCGTGGAGCCCTCGAGCAGCCTCATGTCGTCGAGCAGCCGCGGCAGCTCGCGTGTGTCGATGATCCCGGTGCCGCGTCCCTGCGTGATGCCGGGAATCATCTGGGCGTACTCGAGGTTCGCGTTCATCCGCGTGGCCGGGTCGAGGAACCAGGTGCGCAGCAGGGTGGCGGCGTGTTGCGCGTATGGCTCCTTACCGGTGAAGTAGTACGCGAGGGCGAGGGTGTTCACCGCGCCGATCATACGCCCGAGCCGCGGCGAGTCGTAGTCCTTCCGCGTCTCCGGGTTGCGCTGGCCGTCCTTGCGGACGTAGGGAAGGCCGTCCCGCTTGCTCGAATCCGGCCACCAGTAGGGGGCGAGGCTGATGTAATCGTGCCGGTCCCCGCTCGGCGGGAGACGCGTCTTGTCCATCACCGAGAACGGGCCGGCATCGAGCGCGGAATCGGCCTCGGCGAGCAGCCGGTCGAGGGCGGGGCGGAGCAGGGGGTCATCTCGTACGCGGAATT
>DATDFP010000111.1:0-7753 GCA_036522535.1 Gemmatimonadales bacterium | reverse complement strand
CGAAATTCGTGACGCCCTCGACCCGCTTCGAATTGGTGTACAGCGCGCCCGCCGAGCTCGAGCGACTCGCCGCGACCACGCACCTCGAGTTCAACGGATCGTGCGCCGGGCGTACTCTGATCCGCTTGAAGCCCGTGGACCAGCGGCCGATCACCTCGAAGGACTCCTGGGAGTACAAGGAAGCGGGCGGCTACCAGCGCGACCGGTCGGCCGACAGCCTGCGGCGCGTCGTGTCGCTCATTCCAGACGCGCCACTGCCCAGGGCCTGCGCGGGGGAGCTCCTGGCTCAGTCGGTTCTGGACGCGGAGGGTACGAGCGCCTTCGTGCGCTGGGGCTTTCAGACGTACGGCCCGTTGCGGTTGCTGAGCGCGGGGTGCGTCACGCGGGCGGGCGTCCCCCCCCACTGCCCCACCGGACCGATCACGCTGGAGTTCAGTACGCCCGTGCGCGGCGCGAGTGTGGTGCGGCGCGTCAGCACCAAGCCCGCGCTGTCGTTTGCGGTCAGGGATACCTCCGAGGAGTCTGCGACGTGGATCCTCGAAGCGGCGCTCAAGCCGCGCACGGAATACACCGTCGTGGTGGACACGACGCTCACCGACATCTTCGGGCAGCCCTTCACCGGCAACGGCGTGGCCACATTCACAACGACCGGCTATACCCCCGCCGTGGAGTATGCTTACGGCCGGATGCTCGTCGAGCGCACGGGGTATCGCACGCTCGCCGTGCGGCATGTCAACGTGGATACTCTGGTCGTGAGCTACGCTCCCGTGCCGGACAGCCTCGAGGGCGCGGTGCTTCGATCCTACGGGTGGAACTTCGAGGAGTTGTGGGCGAAGCTCGCCCCCGGCGTAACGACGCGCGCGGTGCCGGTGAAGGGCGACGCCGACCGCCCGATGGTGACCGGGGTCCGCGTGCCGGCCTATAACGCGGCTCGGCCCGGCAACCCGACGCTTACGGCGATCCGCATCACGAGCCCTCGGGCCGACACCGCACACCGGGAGCCACGGGCGGAGCGCCGGCCGACGGCGATCGTGCAGGTCACAGACCTCGGCGTGCACGCGCGGATCGGCGTGGAAGAGGGCGTGGTGTGGGTGACGGGCGTGAGCGATGGCCGCCCGCGAGCCGGAGCGCGCGTCACCTTGTACGATAGCCACGGCCGGCCCCGCGCGACCGCGACTACGGACGCCGAGGGACTCGCGCGCCTGACGGGGCTCAAGCCCGACACGGCCGCGGCCGGCGACGAGCGCCGCTACTACGGTGGGTTCGACGGCTACGTGGGCGCGGCGCTCGAGACCGACCGCGCCGTCGTCCCCGTGAGCGCGTACGACGCGGATCTCTCCTCCTGGCGCTTCCACGTCTCGAGCGCATGGGGCGACCAGCGCTTCCCCGCCGCGGGCGCGGTATTCACCGAGCGCGGCATTTACCGCCCCGGCGAAACGGTGTACGCGAAAGCGCTGGTCCGCGACGGTCCGCTGGGCGCGCTGACCCTTCCCGCCGCGGGCGACTCGCTTCGCTGGGTGTTCGCCGACCGGGAGAACGGCACCCTGCGCGACTCAACGGTCGCCGTCTCACCCTTCGGCACGGCGGACCAGGCGTTCCCGCTGCCGGCCGGCCTGCCGCTCGGCCAATACGAAATCGCGATCCGCATCCGGCGCCAGGGGCGCTGGATCGACCTCGACCGCACGAGCTATCGCGTCGCCGAATACCGGCCTCCCGAGTTCCTGGTCGACGTCACCTCCGACACCGCGCCACGCTTCGCGGGCGACTCGCTCCGCGCTACGGTCGAAGCTCGCTACCTGTTCGGGGCGCCGATGGCCCGCGCGGCGGTGAGCTGGGTGGCTCGGCAGCAGCCGATCAGCCCCTGGGCGCTCCGCATCCCCGGCACCGAGGGCTACTATTTCGGGGAGACGGGCTGGTGGTGGGAAGAGGATTGGGAAGAGAACACGCCTCGGGCGAACGTGACGGTCATCGCGAGCGGCACGGATACGCTCGACGCGACCGGCCATGTCACGTTGCGCGTCGCCGTCGCGCCGCCCGCAAAGGGACTCCCAGCGCGCGCGACCCTGCAGGCGACGGTGACCGACGTCAACCGGCAGAGCGTATCCGGGGCAGCCTCCGTCACCGTTCATCCGGCGGCATTCTACCTGGCCGCGAAGCCGCTCGGAAAGAGTTACTTCTGGACGGCCGGGACCCCGCAGGAGGTAGCGGTCATCGCGGTGCGGCCGGACGGCCGCCATGTCGCTGGCGTCGCGATCCGCGGGGCGGTCGTGCGCCGCGAGTGGCATCAGGTCGTGCGCGAGCGCGGAGGCTTGTCCGAAGAGGTGGGCGACTGGGTCTCGGATACCGTTGCGCGCTGCGATCTCACCAGCGCCGCGGACTCGGTGCCCTGCCGGTTCACGCCCGCGGCGGGTGGGAGCTACATCGTGAGCTTCTCCGCCAGCGATCCCGCCGGGCGCCCCGCCGCAACGAGCCTGTATCGCTGGGTGACGGGCAAGGATTGGGTCCCATGGAACGACGAGACCCGCTTCAAAATGGAGGTGATCCCGGACAAGCAGCGCTATAGCGTCGGCGACACCGCGACCGTGCTCTTCGCCTCGCCGTTTACGAACGCCGAGGCGTGGGTGACGGTGGAGCGCGAAGGTCTGATCGAGCAGCGCCGGCTGCGCATCGCCAGCGGGGCGACGACGCTGAAGTTCCCCATCCGCGAGGCGTACGCGCCGAACGCATTCGTGTCGATTGTCGTGGCGCGGGGCCGGAGCACGGCGCCGGGCACGCTCGCGGACCCCGGTCGACCCACGATTCGCGTCGGCTATGCCGAGCTTCGGGTGACGCCCGAGGTGAAGCGCTTGCAGGTCGATGTTCAGCCGCTCAAGTCCGAATACCGTCCGGGTGACACGGCGCGGGTCCGGCTGCGCGTCCGCGACGCGCGCGGCGTGGGACAGCGGAGCGAGGTGACGCTCTGGGCGGTGGACGAAGGGGTGTTGGCGCTCACAGGGTATAAGATCCCGGACCCGATCGACTTGATCTACAGGCCGCGCGGGCTGGGCCTGCACCTCGCGAGCGACGTCGCGACCGTGGCGCCGCAGGTCCTGGCCGAGGCGGCGAGGATCAAGGGCGACGAGACGCCCGGCGGAGGCGGCGGGCTCGGCGCTGAAGAGGTGCTCCGCTCGCGCTTCAAGTCCACCGCATTCTTTCTGGCGTCGGTCGTAACCGATGTGGAGGGGCGCGCGCTGGCGGCGGCGAAGCTCCCGGACAACCTCACGACGTTTCGAGTGATGGCCGTGGCGGTCACCGCAGGCGACCGCTACGGGAACGGGCAGTCAACGCTTCTCGTGACGCGCCCGCTCCTCGCCCGGCCGGCGCTGCCTCGGTTCCTGCGGCGCAACGACGAGTTCACCGCCGGCATCGTGGTGAACCAGCGCGCCGGCGGCACGCCCACGGTGAGAGTCCAAGCCGTCGCCAGCGGCGTCGTGCTCAGTGAGGACGCCGCGCGGACGGTCACGCTCGCGGCAGGCAGGGGGAGCGAAGTCCGCTTCGCCTTCCGCGACACGACCGACGACACGGCGACGTTCCGGTTCCGCGTGGCGAGCAGCAGTGACGTGGACGCGGTCGAGAGTAAGCTTCCGGTGCGGCCCGCGTACCACCTGCGGGCCTCCACGGCGGCGGGCGTGCTGCGCGACACCGCGACGGTCGAGTTCGCCCTTCCGGGGGACATCGACGCGGCGCGCTCGCGCGTGGAGCTGAGCCTCGGCGCCTCGGTGCTGGCCGTGGTCCAGGGCGCCTACGAGTATCTGCAAGTCTATCCGTACGACTGCAGCGAGCAGGTGGCGAGCGAAGCACTGCCGCTGATCGCGCTCTACCAGGCGCGCCGGGTGCTGGGAGCGGGCGTCACGCTGCCCCCCAACGCAAAGGACCAAATCGCGGAGGCAGTGGGCGTGCTGTCTCGGCGCCAGCGACCGGACGGTGGCATCGGCCTGTGGGACGCGACCGACTGGACGACGCCCTGGCTGAGTGCTTACGCCGGCGAGGCGCTGCTCGCGGCGCGAACGGCCGGGATCGCGGTGAGCGACACGGTGCTCTCGCGGCTCGGCGACTACTTGTCGAAGAGCCTTCGCAACGAGCTCCCCATCCAGTCGCCCGTCGCCACCTGGTATTCCGAGTTCCGCGTGCGCCTCGCCGACCGGGTTGCGGCGGCGGACTTCCTGAGCCGCCTGGGCCGCCCGGATCTCGCGGGAGAGAATGACCTGTTGCAGCTCGCGCCCCAGCTCGCCTGGGAAGACCGCGTGCGGCTCGCCGAGGTCGTGGCGCGCCGCGGCGCGGTGCGAGCGGCGCGACAGCTCCTGGACCCCATCTGGTCGTCCGTGAAAGTCGAGGGGCGCCGCGCCGTGGTCCCTGACTCGACCCGGCGCCCGTTCTACTTCTATTCCTGGGAGCGACCGGTCTCGCGCCTCCTGACAGCCACGCTCGCAGCCGACTCGAGCCACGCGCTGCTCGGCCCGCTCGTCGAGACGCTCATCGAGCAGGGCCGTGCTGGCCGGCTCTCTCCCTGGAATACGCAGGACTACGGCGCAGCCGTCGGCGCGCTCGCCGCGTTCGCCCGGCGCCAGCAGCGCGCGGCAGCGCGGGGGATTCGTGTCCGCATGGGCGGCCGTGTGGTTCTGGAGACGCCGACCCGCGGCGCGAGCGCCGTGGTCATCGACTCCGGCATCCCTCTCACTGGGATGCTCACCGCCGGCCCGGGCGGCGCGAAGACGCTCCGGCTCGCGCTCGAGACCGGAGCGGGTGACGACGCGCCGGTCTACTACTACGTCACGGTCCAGGATGTCCCGCGAGACCGCCCCGTCACGCCCGACCAGCAAGGGATCCAGGTGGAGCGGTGGTACGAGGACTTCGCGACGGGCAAGCCGATCGTGAGCGTGGCCGAAGGGGGACTCGTGCGCGTGCGGCTGCGAATCACGATCCCTGCCGAGCGGCAGTTCGTGGTGCTCGACGATCCGCTCCCGGCCGGGCTCGAGGCGGTGGACCTGAGCCTCCGGACTACGGGTGTGCTCGTCGGGCCGGGCGCGACCCGGGAGGAACAGACGGAGCACGAAGAAGCCGAAGGGGAGTCGAGCTACGCGTGGGGCTGGTACTACGGAAGCTGGGACGACGGTTGGTGGTCGCCGTTCGACCATAAGGAGATGCGGGACGACCGGGTCGTCTATGCGGCGACCGTGCTCTGGCCCGGCACGTACAGCGCCACGTACGTGGCCCGTGCGACGACGCCCGGGGTGTTCGTGCGGCCGCCCGCGCACGCCGAGGAGATGTACAACCCGGCCGTCCACGGCCGGAGCGACGGCGGCGTGTTCAGCGTGACGGCGAAATCTCGATGAGGAACGGGAGCCCGAGGCTGCTCGCGTTGGGCGCGGGCCTCGCCGCGGGCCTGGGGCTCATCCTGAGTGCGTGGGTCGCCTGGCCCCTGCCTGCCGGTCTCCTCGCCCCGGCGCCTGCGCTCAGCTTCACGCTCGCCGACCGCCACGGGCTCGTGCTCCGCACGACGCACGCGCCGGACGGCAGCCTGGTGCGCTCGCTCCCCCTGCCGGAAATGGACCCGAAGATCCTGCAGGCGTTCCTCGCGCTCGAGGACCGCCGCTTCTACGAGCACGGCGCCGTGGACTGGCGCGCCACATTTCGCGCGGCGCGCGACAACCTGCGCGCCGGCCACGTCGTGTCCGGCGCCTCGACGATCACGATGCAGCTGGCCCGGCTGCTCCGGCCCGCGGCCGGCGGCCGCACCTGGGGCGCCAAGTTGCTGCAGGTCCTGTGGGCGCTCCGGCTGGAGCGACACCTCACCAAACAGACCATCCTCGAGCAGTACTTAAACCGCGTCCCCCTCGGCCAGGGCACGATCGGGGTCGCCGCCGCCGCGCGTCTCTATTTCGACGCCTCCGCCACTCATTTGAGCCTCGCCCAGGCCGCGCTGCTCGCCGGGCTGGCCCGCGCTCCGTCCACGGCCAACCCCTTCGTATCGGCCGAGCGGGCGCGGACGCGACGCGGCCGGGCGCTGATGCGCATGCGCGATGCGGGCTACGCCGCCGACCCTGAGCTGGCGTGGGCGGCCGACGAGCCGCTCATCCCCCGGCGGTCCGCCGCGCCGTTCCTCGCGCCGCATTACACGAGCCGCCTCCTCGCCTGGAGCGACGAGCGAGGCGAGTCGCTCGACGGCTTGCGGCGCGCCTCCCTCGATCTCGGACTCCAGACGCGGCTCGAGGCGGAGGTGCGCCACACGGTGCAGGTCTTGCGGGAACGCGGCGTGGAGCAGGCCGCCGTGGTCGTCCTCGACAATCGCACGGGCGAGATTCTCGCGTGGGTCGGCTCACCCGATTTCTGGGCGGACAGCGCGGGTCAGGTGGACATGGTCGTGTCGCCGCGGCAGCCGGGATCCGCGCTCAAGCCGTTCCTTTATGCGCTCGCCTTTGACCGTGGCTACACACCGGCCTCCGTCATCGCCGACATCCCGCACACGTACGAGACGCCCAGCGGACCGTACCGCCCGCGCAACTACGACCGCGCCTTTCACGGACCGGTGCGCGCCCGCGAAGCGCTGGCGAGCTCGTACAACGTGCCCGCGATCGAACTCACCGACCGCGTCGGGACCGCGAGCCTGCTCCGGACTCTCCAGCTCGCTGGATTCGCGTCGCTCGCTCGTGGGGCCGACTACTACGGCCTCGGCCTCGCCCTCGGGAACGGCGACGTGACCTTGCTGGAGCTCGCGAACGCCTATCGCATGCTCGCGAACGGAGGAATCTGGCGGCCCTACCGCTGGTGGGTCGTGTCCGGCGGAGTGCCCACGGACTCGGAGGCCGACCGCCGGGTCGTCTCGCCACGTGCCGCGGCAATCGTCCTCGACGTCCTCAACGATCCGGTCGCGCGCATTCCGGGATTCGGACTCGACACGCCGTTCGACTTCCCGTTCCCCGTCGCGGTGAAGACCGGGACGAGCCGGCATTTCACCGATAACTGGGCGGTGGGGACGACCGGCGGTTTCACCGTTGCGGTGTGGGTCGGGAACTTCAGCGGCCGGCCCATGAATGACGTGAGCGGGGTGACGGGTGCAGGTCCCCTGTTGCACCGCGCGATCCTCCTCACGGCTCGGAGCTATGGTCCAGGCACGCTAGCATCGCCCGCGAGCGTGGGCGCCGTGCCCGTGGCGATCTGCAGACTCTCCGGGCTCCGCGCTAACCCCTCGTGCCCCGGGATGCTCGAGTGGTTTGCGCCCGGCACCGAGCCGACGCGCCCGTGCGATTGGCATCGCGGCGGTAGCGTGCACCTGCCTCCGGAATACGCAGAGTGGGTGGAGCAGACGGGCACTCCGTCCGATGGTGGACGGGCCGGCCAAGAGGAGTCGCCCGTGAAGGTCGCCGCCCCGGGGTCAGCCGACCGCGAGCCGTTTCGCATCCTCTCGCCCCAGGACGACGACAAGTACCGCATCCCTCCAGGGGTCGAAGCCCGCTACGCGACCATCGCTCTGCGGGCTGCAGGGGGCGCCGGGGCGATTCGCTGGTGGATCGATGGCCGACCGGCGTCCCGGACGCGCTGGCTGCTCGTCCCCGGCACGCACGTCATTCGCGCCGTGACCGCGTCCGGTGACTCGGACGAGGTGCGGATCGCCGTGGTCCTCACCCCCTGACCCCCTCTCTGTTGTGGTCCTCACCCCCTGGCCCCCTCTCCGTTGTGGTCCTCACCCCCTGGCCCCCTCTCCGTTCCGGAGAGG